>CAZJCN010000078.1:5606-7957 GCA_964544195.1 uncultured Phycisphaeraceae bacterium
TCTATCCCGACAACACGGCAGCCCTGTGACAGTTTCACTTCACATAGATGTGAACCGATCAGGCCCGCGGCACCAGTGACCAAAACCGTATGGTTCATGGGAATATCAAACCCCTTGTTTTTTTAATCCTCACGATCAAACCCCGGAAGTCCCAAGTGATTCACCGGACCGGGTTGGTGAAACGGTTGTCTTTGCGCAACCCTTCACGATATCGGCCGTGCACCCCCTGTGCGGAACGACGAATGGCCAGCAACAGGTCCCGAATCATCCAATCGTCACCATAAAGTTTTTCCAGCTCACCGATGGCGCTGCTGCTGGCACCGCCCGCGTTTTCGCTGGCCTTTTTGAACAACAGCTTCCACGCGTGCTTGAGCCGGTCCTCGTCCTGCTGCGAAAAACCGTGCCGTTTCAGGGCGATCGCGTTCACTCCACGGATCCGCGACGGGTTGCCCTCGGCAATCATGAACGGGGGCACGTCAGCGACAATGCGGGTCATTCCTCCAACGTAAGCGTACTTTCCGATCGTTACAAAGTGATGACAAGCGGTTGCTCCGCCCACCACGGCATGATCGTGTACGTGTACGTGCCCAGCGAACTGCACCCCGTTGCTGATGATCGTGTGATCACCGATGACGCAATCGTGGCCGATGTGGGCATAGGCCATGATGAGGTTGTGGTCACCGACACGGGTGACGCCTTCGTCATTGGCTGTGCCTTTATGAATCGTGACGTTTTCCCGGATGTCGTTGTGATCCCCGATGATCAGTTCTGAATCCTCGCCGCGGAATTTCAGGTCCTGCGGATCGGCACCGAGTGTCGTGAACGGCCAGACGGTGTTGTGTTCGCCCAGGGTCGTGCGCCCAAGCACGCAGACATGACTGACTAATCGGGTGCCCGTTCCCAGCGTGGCCCTTGGGCCCACCCGACAGAACGGACCAATGAACACGTCATCAGCGAGTTGGGCGCCGTTTTCGACAACCGAACTGGGGTGTATCGTGGGCATGGAAGCTTTAACCCTGGTTATCTGCGGTCACATAAGCGGTCCGACAGCATGATTCATTCCACACCCTACGTCACTTGCCCTCTTCGTCTTCCACCAGCATGAACTTGACTTCGGCTTCGGCGGCGAGGTCCTCGGCCACATAGGCCCGGCATCGCATGTGCACGATCCGGCCGCGCATCTTCACCGCCTCGGCTTCCATCACCAGTTGGTCGCCGGGAGTGACGGGTTTTCGCAGCTTGACCCGATCCAGCGATAACAGCACGGCCAGCTTGCCGGTGTGTTCCAGCTTCTGTCCGATTAATACGCCGGACAGCTGAGCCATCGCCTCGACGACCAGCACACCCGGCATGATCGGTGTGCCGGGGTAATGTCCCTGGAAGAAAGGCTCATTGATCGACACGTTCTTGATCCCCACCGCCCGCCGGTCGCCGTCCACTTCGATCACCCGATCGACCAGCAGCATCGGATACCGGTGCGGCAGGAACTTATGAATCTTCCGGATGTCGAAAACACTGCGGTGCAGTCCGTAGTCCGCTCGGACCTGTGCCTGATGGGTTTTGATCAGCCGTCGGACCAGCTGGTGGTTCATCGCGTGGCCGGACTTGTGCGCGATGATCCTGCCACGGATCGGACAGCCCAACAGATAAAGGTCGCCGATCAGGTCCAGAATTTTGTGACGGACCGGTTCGTTGTCGAAACGATACCCGTTGTGTCCGAGCGGCCCCTGGTCACCGATCACCAGCACGTCGTCTTCGCTGAGGTGGGTGCCGAGACCTGCTTCGCGCAAAGCCCTGGCTTCCTGCTCAAGCACGTAGGTCCGTGCCGGGGCGATTTCTTCGGCATAGTTGCCATTGCGCAGACTGAAGCGGTGAACCTGCCGGCCTATCGGGTTGTTCGGGCCGTAGTCAAGCTCATAGACCAGTTCCATGTCATCGTCGTCGTCGTGTTCCGGCGGCAGGGCCGCGACCATCGCCTCATTTTGGCGCACGATGACCGGCTCACGGACCATTAATTCCGGCCTTGGCTGGTCGCTGGCTTCGATCCCGGCCTGCTTTAACACGTCATAGAACGGTTTGGCGGATCCATCGATTGCAGGCAGTTCCGGCGCGTCGATCTCAACCACGAGGTTGTCGATCTGCAACGCGGCGATGGCGGACATGACGTGTTCACAGGTTTCCACGACCGCGTCACCCGACCGTAGTGCGGTGCGTCTCGGTCGACGGACGACATGCGTGACCAAGGCAGGGATCTCGATACCGCCGAGGTCCGTGCGAACGAACCGGATGCCGTAGTTGGGTTTGGCGGGTTTGAACGTAACGTTGGCTTGCCGGCCATGGAACAGCCCGGG
>CAZJCN010000078.1:8057-10771 GCA_964544195.1 uncultured Phycisphaeraceae bacterium
TTCCCGGATCGCGTCTCGTATCGGCCGAGCCGGGGCTCCGGCACAGACCGCCCCGTCGGGGATATCACTTGCCACCTGCGACCCTCCCGCCAGTTGTACCCCCTGACCGATGGTGACATGGTCAGCGATGGCGGTATGTCCGCCGATCATTGAGCCGTCGCCGATCACGGTCGACCCCCCGACACCGGTGCAGCCGGAGATGACCACCATGCGTCCCAGCCGGCAGTTGTGGCCGATCTGCACCAGGTTATCCAGTTTGCATCCGTCACCGATCACGGTTTCATTGCACTTGGCACGGTCGATGCAGGTGTTGGCACCGATTTCCACGTCGTTACCGATGCGAACGATCCCGATCTGCGGCACCTTGACGATGCGCGTGCCTTGCTCGGTCGTTTCCGGCCGATAGCCGAAGCCGTCGGTTCCGATCACGGCATTGGAATGGATGACGCAACGGTCACCCACGATGCAACGATCGCGGATCACCACGCCGGGCCAAAAAACACAATCCGTCCCCACACTGGCGTGATCAAAAATAGTCACACGATGATGCAACACGGTGCCGCTGCCGATCGTCGCACCCGGGCCGATCACACAGAAGGGCCCGACCCTCACATGGTCGCCCAAATGTGCGCTTTCATGAACAACCGCGGTGGGGTGAATGCCCGGCTCAACTTCCACCGGCGGCGGGGCAAACCACGCGAGCACCTTGGAAAAAGCGAGGTCGGCATTTTCGACCACGATCAAAGACTTGCCTTCGGGGTTCTCGCAAGTCAGGCCGTCCTGGATCAGTGCCGCCGATGCGGGGTTGTTTTTCCATCGATCCGCATATCGCTGCGTGCCGATCAGTGTGAGCTGTCCTGATTCGGCGTGATCAAAATCACTGATGCCTTGAATCGCCAAGCAGCCGTCGCCGGTAAATGTGCCGCCGACGTGTCGGGCGATGGATTCGACTGTGGGCTGTTGAGGCTTGTCGCTCACGGCAGGCAATCCCGCTTTCGTGGATTAAGACGCAACCCCGGGCTTGCGCCCGGGGCTGGTATATCATAAGGCATGTGGTGTCGAATGCGAGGTATCCCGATGCGTGATTACCGGCTGTTCTCGAACTCGTTGTTCATGTGTTGAGCAACCAGGCTGGTGATATCCACGCTCTTACCGGACCAAGCGACGACGTTGATATTAACCGCCTGCACCCGGCCCTGCGCGTTAGTCCCCAAGCGGATCGTTTGCTGTTTGTACAGGACCAAGTCCACCCCCTGAGACTGGGCCACGGCTTCAATCGCAGCTTCAGCCTTGCGAGTCAATGACTCGATCCGGGCGTTGTTTTCCCGAGCGATCTTGTTCTGCTCGTAAGCCGCCCAGAGCTGGTAATCCAGAGCGGCTTTTTCATACTTCTCCAACGCCTCAGCATAAGGCGGTGTGCCCGGTACGAGCATGTCCATGTCCTGCTGAAGCTGAGCGATTTCCTTCTGCCGCTCATCACGTTCAGCGGTCAACCGAGTGCGGATGCTTTCCAGCTCCGAATCGATCTGTTGCTTTTCACGCAAGGAATCATATAAGGCACGCAGATCGACGACCGCGACCGATGTCGGCTCCCCCGTGCCGGCACTCTGGGCGTTGACACCAACCAGCCCGACAACCAGCACCGCCAATGCGGCGATTGTGATGACAAAAGATTGTTTGCTCAGCATGATATTCTCCAATTCGTTTAGGTATGGTCTGTGTTGTCGGCCTTATCAGTTTCGGCCGTTCGGTTGTTTACGAAACAATGACCGGGTAACCATGTCCCGACCGGTATCGACTCATCATACGCGATCCATGTATCAGCGGTTCGACATAAACCGACCCGCCTCAGCGTAAAGGCAGGTCCAGGCTGAAGCTGAGAACCTGGGTCTGATCGCCGTCTTCCTTGATCACGGGGACCGCTAGGTCCAAGGCGAACGGGGCCGAGCCGAAGAACGGCACCTTGATCCGCAAGCCTGTTCCGACCGACACCCGCCAGTCCTCAATACCCGGGTCATCCGTCAGCGTGCCCATGTCAGAGAAAAACACACCCCGCAGGACCTCGGTATAGATCGGGAAGTTGTACTCCACGCCGGTGGTCAGCAACCATTCGCCGCCGACGGCGTCATCACCGGGGGTCAACGTGTCGGAGCGGATGCCGCGTGGTCCAACCCCACGGAACTCAAACCCGCGGAAGGTGCTCTGTCCACCGAGATAGAGCCGTTCGAAAAACGGGGCTTCGTTGTCTTCGGGGATGATCGCGGCCCCGATGCGCCAGCTCAGTACGGTACGCCGGCCGAAGAAATCTTCATCCACCGTCCAGAACTGCTTGAACTCCGTGGAGATCTTGGTGAAGTCGTAATCACCGCCCAGCAGACCGATGCTTTCGACGTTGAACTCCCAGACGTGACCTCGGGTCGGGAACAGACTGCTGTCGGTTGTGTTTTGGACGACCCCGAAACCGATCGCGGTCAGGTCACTGTCGCCCTGGACCGCCACCACAGCAAGGGGAACATCCGGCTCCGTGCCGGAGATATCGATATTGTTGCCGCGCAGAGACACATTTGCGGACCAGACGTCGCCGAACCGGCGCCCGACGGAAACCGTCCCGCCGGTGCGTTCTTCGTCGTAGGTGTCATACTCCCGTTCGAACTGGAACAGGCTGGTGCCGAACGAATAATCGGTTTCCAGCACACTCGGTTCATGGAACGAGA
>CAZJCN010000079.1:0-4994 GCA_964544195.1 uncultured Phycisphaeraceae bacterium
TTACCGGTTAACCCGGTCTAAGGCGAGGTCGTGGGTTTCGTGGTATCGCCGGCCGAGGTTGTGCCAGTCAAAGTGCTCGCTAAATGATTCCACCGTATTGCGGAGCATGACGCGTTCACGTCGGCTCAAGGACGCGAAACGGAACAGCCGGTCCGTCAGTTCCTCAGCCGCGCGGTTGAAATCGGTGTGGCGACGGGGCACGACATAGATCCCCTTGGTCGCGTGATCGGGCATCAGCTGCTTGAGATACGACCCGAATCCCGACAGGTCGCTGGTCACCGCGGGCACCCCCAGCGCGATCGATTCCAGCGGGGTGTAGCCCCACGGCTCGTAATAACTCGGGAACACGCCGAGGTGACAACCCCGCACGAACTGGTCGTACTCCAACCCGAACAAAGGGTTGGTCGCCTGAACGAAATCGGGGTGGAACACGACTTTGACCGGATCACCCTCCAGGTTAAAAAGCTGACAGGTGCGCAACTGATTCAGCACCGGGTCGGTGGCGTCATCGACCAGGTCGTGTGTCACGATCGCAGGTGGCGTTCGGCTTTTCCAGGCATGGATAGCTCGCCGCAGGCGCAAGCGCCAGTAATCGTCCATCAACGTGTTCAGGTCCGGGATGACGCCGGTGGATGCGGACAGGAACAGGCCTTCACCGACGGCTTCCTTGATGGCGTCCGTGGCGGTCCGGAACTCATTGAGCATGGCCCGCGATTGCAACGCCCGGACGTTGATCGACCGGAACGGTGCCTTGGTGATGATGAAGAACACCACCGTCACCGGGCTGGCCGTCTCACGGAGCCGATAGTTCAGCCGAGCCAGCGCCTCGATCGTCAGGTCCATGCCTTTGTTCTGATACTCGTAACGACCGGACGTGAACATGTACAACGTATTGTCCAGATCGAAGCTGTAGCTGGGGAAGAAATGCCCGATCGTGAACTCGTGCAGGCGTTCCTTGTATTGCTGATGCAGGGTCTGGAACTCGTGGATAGCGGTGAATCGTCGGATGTTCAGCCCGTTGGGCAGGAGCATGTCGGGCGTTCGGCCGAGCAGTTGCGTGCACTCCTGTGCGGTCACGTCCGACACGGTAGTGAACACATGGGCACCGTGCGCCGCGGCTTTTTCGATCTGGTGCTGGGCGGCGATATTGAAGTTACGCGCCTCCTGATCGCCGTTGAGAAAAGGCAGGTGCTCGTAGAACGATGAGTTGCTCGTCGCCAGGTAACGCCCGACGATCGTGGCGTGGGTCGTGAAGACCAATGCTCCGGGCCAGTTTTCTTTACGGAGCATCGGGATCGCCAGCCCGGCCTGCCATTCGTGGAAATGTGCGACGATATGTCGGCGTGGCGACTCCTTCTGTGCCAACAGGTTCAGCAAGGCCCGGCACATCTCGCCGAACGCCATCGTGTTGTTCACGCTCCACTCGTCACTGGACGGGATGCCGTGGTCCACCCACGCCCGGTGCTTGATTTCATGCAGGATCCCACTGACGGAGGAGGTATCCAACAACACGACATGCGGACGTCCGCTGACCAGCCAGCGTCCGTAATGGGCGTTGTATCCCATCTCCTGAAGCTGCTTGACCGCCTGGCCGATGGCGCCGACCAAGGGTGCCGGCTCAAACTCGACCTCTGCCGTGCTGGGGTTGTAGGGACCGACCAGGCAGTACCGGCTGCCCCACCGGCTGACCATGCTCGGGACCTTGGATCGCAGGACCGTGTAGATCCCGCCGACCTGATTGCACACTTCCCATGCAACCTCCAACAGCAACGGTTCCACCCGACGGGCCGGCGCGGGTCGGGATGATTTGGATGATGATGTAACGGGTGTACGGGTTTCGGGCGTATCCGGTTCGGAGGCGGATGGTGAAGTTGCCGACGATGACGACTTGCGCCGTGTTCGTTTGGTCGTTCTTTTGGTTCGGGGCGTTGACTTGGCCATGGACGCGACTAACCCTTGTCTGATCGGGACGACCGATTGTACACCAACCGCCTGTCCGTGCAGCCCAGGATGCGAATTAAATCAGCGGACCGATCACGGACATCACGGCCATCAGCAACAACATCAGCATGGCCGTCGATCGCAAACGGTGACGGTTCATCATCCCGCCCAGACGCTGGCCAAGCTCCGATCCGATGATGACCAGCGGCGCCAGACATAATCCGACGCCGAGTGACACCCAGATCTCCCAGCCGAAGCGATACACCAGTACGCCCAGGTTGAACGGGGTGAGCATAAGAAAGGTCGCCCAGAGGAACGACCGGGACTTTCGGCTCGGCCAGTCATGAGCCATCACCCACAGCACGACCGGCGGCCCGCCCATCCCGACCGTCCCCGCCATCAGTCCGCTGGTCACGCCTGCCAGCACGGTCCACCCGGCCGAGATACGCTCGCGCGGCGCGATCCGAAATAATCGTTGCATCACGAGTACCAGAATCAACACGATCCCGATGACCTGCTTGACCCGATCGGTCCCCAACCCGACCAGCACACCCAACAGCATGACGCCTACCGGCATCGATACAATCCTGATCAAAGTGATCGGCATCAATTCTTTCAGGGACACCTGACCACGGTAGCGGTAGAGGTTCCAACTGGTCTGTACAAAGACCCCGCCGAGAATGACTGCGATAGCGGAAGGCAGACTCAACCCGCTCCAGACCATCAGCGGGATCGCAAAAAGCCCGCCCCCGAAACCCACGGCTCCCTGCAAGGCACAGCCGAACACCACCGCCGCTGCGATCTCAAGCAACTGAAGGGCTGACATCCGTGCGATGATATCAGCCCTTCAATGCGATGGAATCCGCTTAAAGCGAACACCCCGGCCGTCAACTCTTGAAGTAGTCCGGCTCGTTGCCCGGTTTCCACTTGATATTACAGCCCATCGAGGGTTTCTGGTCGGGCGATACCGGCAGGCCGGCCAACACCGCATCGATCGCGGCGCGCAGGTCCTTGCCGGTGACAGGGATGTCCGTATTGGGCCGGCTGTCATCAAGTTGCCCCCGATAGACAAGCTTCCGGTCGGCGTCAAAGAGGAAAAAGTCCGGCGTGCAGGCCGCGGTATAAGCTTTGGCGACCTGTTGGGTCTCATCGAACAGGTAGGGGAAGGTGTATCCCCGCTTGGCTTTTTCCTCTTTCATCTTTTCGGGCGAATCCTGCGGGTGGGTCTCGATGTTGTTCGAGCAGATCGCCACGATGCCGACGCCCTTGTCCTGGTAATCCCGGCCGAGCCTGGCCAGCTCGTCTGCCACGTGAATGACATATGGGCAGTGGTTGCAGATGAACATCACCAGCAGGGCCTTGGCGTCCTTGAAGTCGTCGAGCGTGACCGTCTTGCCGTCGGTATCCGGCAGTGCGAAGTCCGGGGCCTGCGTGCCCAACGGTAACATCGTGGAAGGGGTCAGGACCATGGTTATGCCTCCTGTCTGTCAGGTTGCGCGTATCTGCCTTAAAAGTGAATCATCCTGCCCTCGGCACCCAGCGCGGCTTCCATGACGGCCTCACTGAGCGTCGGGTGGGCGTGCATGGTGGCGGTGATCTCGGTGCCGGTGGCTTCCAGGCGTCGGGCCAGGCCCAGCTCGGCGATCAACTCCGTTACGTTTTCGCCGATCATGTGGGCGCCCAACAGCTCGCCGTGCTTGGCGTCGGTGATGATCTTGGTAAAGCCCTGTGTCTGGCCGAGCGCCTGCGCCTTGCCGGACGCGGAGAACGGGAACTTACCGACACGGTAATCCAGTCCCTGCTCCTTACACTGGTCCTCCGTCAGCCCGATGCTGGCGACCTGCGGGTGGCAGTAGGTGCAGCCGGGAACGGAACTGTAATCGATCGGGGCGGCTTCATGCCCGGCGATCCGCTCGACGCAGACGATCGCCTCTTCGCTGGCCACGTGCGCCAGCCAGGGCGGGCCGATCACGTCACCGACAGCGTAAATCCCGGGGACGTTGGTCATGTAGGTGGTCGTGTCGACCTTGATGTGATCCTTGTAAATCTTCAACCCGAGGGAATCGTCAAACAATCCGTCGAACCGTCCGCGGACGCCGATCGCCACGATCGCTTTTTCCGCTTCGATCGTCTGCGTTTTGGATTCATCCTTTGTCGGGGCGACCACCGCCTTGATGCCGTTGCCGGTTTTTTCCAGCGAAATCGTCTTGTGCCCGGGCAGCGTCGTGATCCCCTGCTTGTTGAACGCCTTCTCGATCTCTTTGGAGATTTCCGAATCCTCGATGGGCATCAGCCGATCAAGCATCTCCACGATCGTGACCTTGGTGCCGAAGGCGTTGTAGAAATACGCGAACTCCATCCCGATCGCGCCGGACCCGACGATGAGGATATCCTTGGGTTGCTTGGCGATGGTCATGGCCTCTTTCGATGACAGGATCCATTCGCCGTCAAAAGGCGCCCCGGGCAGCTCGCGTGGCATAGCCCCGGTTGCGATGATGATGTGCTTGGCGTTGAGGGTCTGGACGGGCTGACCCTGGCGTGCCACGTCCTGCTTGTCGAAGACCTGCACCGTCCCCGGCGAGGGGATGAAGGCATGACCTTCGATGTGAGTGACCTTGTTTTTCTTGAACAGGAAGTGAACACCCTTGTTCAGTTGGCCGGCCACCCCTCGCGAGCGCTGGATGACTTTGTTCCAGTCGTAACGGACATTCTCGACGGTGATACCCCAATGGTCGGACTCATGGAGAATCCGGTCGTAGAACTCGGCCCCGGCGAGCAGGGCCTTGGTCGGGATACAGCCATAGTTCAGGCACACCCCGCCGAGCTTGTCGCGTTCGACACAGGCGACGGAGAGGCCTAACTGAGCGGCCCGGATGGCGCCGACGTAACCGGCCGGGCCGCCGCCGATGATAACCAGATCGAAGCTCGAACCTTCGGGCATGTCGTAAATCCTCGTCAATGCTTGGGAAATCAAAGCGTGGGCTGCACATTGTAACCACCGTTCAAGCGGTTGTCTGTGTGGGCCGATATCATAGAATCTACCGCTCAGGGCT
>CAZJCN010000079.1:5094-10707 GCA_964544195.1 uncultured Phycisphaeraceae bacterium
CCGTTCAAGCGGTTGTCTGTGTGGGCCGATATCATAGAATCTACCGCTCAGGGCTTTTACAAACCCGGAAAGGACCGATTGTTATGCCCCAAGTCAAGGCCGTCGTCAGCGTCGTGGGCAAGGACCAGAAGGCCGTTGTGGCTAAATTCGCCACGCACCTGGCCGACCTCGGCGTGAACATCCTCGACATCGAACAGCAGGTCACCCGGGGCCGGTTCATCATGGACATGCTGGTGGACCTCGCGGACCTGACCGTGAGTCTGGACGAGTTGATTACCGGGCTGCTGGAGCTTGGGAAACAGATCGATATGGAGGTCCGGGTCGCCCTGCACGATTCCGGAAAACCCAAGCGGGTGGCGGTGCTGGTCAGCAAGGAGCCGCACTGCCTTGAACAGTTGATCGAAGACTTCAACGCCAAGCGGTGCCGTGGCGAACTGGTGTGTGTGTTGAGCAATCACCCGGACCTGGAACCAATCGCCAAGGCTGCCGGCCTCCCGTTCGCCCACATGTCTGCCAAGGACAAGCCCGCCCACTTTAAGTGGATGATGGAGCAGCTTGAGCAGTACAAGCCCGACTTGGTGGTTCTCGCTCGGTACATGCAGATTGTCCCGCCGGAGATGGTCGCTGCGTACCGCAACCGGATCATCAACATTCACCCCTCACTGCTGCCCTACTTCCCCGGGGCCAAACCGTACCATCAGGCGTGGGAACAGGGCGTGCGGGTCACCGGCTGCACCGCTCACTTTGTCACCGAGGACCTCGACGAAGGCCCGATCATCCTGCAGGATGTGTTTCATATTGACGTGGGCAAAGACACCGCAGCAGACGTGCGCAAAAAAGGACAGCAGTTGGAAGGCCGTGTCCTTTCCGAGGCGGTCCAGATGTTCCTCGATGAGAAGCTGCTCGTGGTCGACGACAAGGTCGTGTTCCGCCCCGGCCTGAGCACGCTGCTCGACCATGAGGAATGAGCCTGCCCGGCATCGGTCACTCAACTGACAGCCTTTTCAATATCGCCTTGCTCGATCGATTCGCAGGTGTAACGCATCACCTTCGCACCGGTGATGTCAGCCTCGGGATGCAGGCCGGACTTGACTTTCAGGTGCTCAAGAAAACTTTTCGGGTCCGGGATCGTTTCCCACACAGCCGGCAGGAACGTCCCGCGACATTGCCCGGCTTCCAGCACCAACCCGTCAACACCGGGCCGAATCTGACGTAACAGGTCCGACTCATCTTTGAACTGGATCGGCTCCATGGGGGACAACACGGAGATGTGGACGGTGACATGTCGGCTCTCCGGCTCGGTCAGCGGCGGAAACCTCGGGTCACGGAAAGCGGCGGCGTAAGCGTTATATGCAACCGATCGAACCAGCGGTTGGTCCGCTTCCAGTCGGCCGATACACCCTCGCAATTCACCGTGGAGCTTGAGCGTCACAAAGCTGGCACGGGGTTCGTTAAGCGGCACGGAAAAATCGGCAACATCCGGCTCATAAGGCCGGTGATAGATCAGGCCGTGGTTGATCGAAGTGCGTGCCACGTTCAGAAGAACACGGCGATCGTTCGGGCTGAGGGACGACGTCGTCATAGGCAGTTACCGAACAATAAACGCTCCGTACCCGACGACACGGTCGTGCGGCCCGGCGGTGTCCCCGGAGTTACGCAGATCAACAAGTGTGACATCCAGGTTTCTCGCCTTGGCCAAGACAAGCAACGCGCGGATCGCGGTACAGCCGCAGGCCTGGTCCGGCGTCAGTGCCTCGGGTCGACGGGATACGATGGCCTTGGCGGTCTCACGGTCGATCGCCCGTGCGGTCTTATAGTCGTGGTAATGAGACAGGTCGCTGGAAACCACGATCAGGGTGTGCGGGTCGTCGATCAGCGGGCTGAGCACCTTGGCCGTGGCTTCGTAACCGACATCTCCGAACAGCAACGGAAGGATATTGAAACAGGCAAACCGTGTTTTGGGTTGCGGACACAACGTCTGAACGAGGAACGGCAGGTGAACTTCCAGCGCGTGCTCCGGGGCGTGTGCCCCGTCATGGATCTGAATCAGCCCCGCATCCGCCAGACGTCGTGTGGTTTCCACATCCACCGGCACGGGACACAAGGGTGTCATGAATGCCGACGCACTGCTCCCTGCCAACCCGGTGAAAGGCACATAATGGGCCGGGCCGATCAACACGACCCGAGAAATTTGGTCCTTCATCTCCGCAACAAAGCGATAGGCCGTCGCGGCGATCGGAGCGCTGTAGATGTATCCGGCGTGTGGTGCAATGATCGCCCGTAAGGGCCGGGACGGATCACTCAGCTCGATGTCTTTGGGTGTCGCCGCCTGTTCGAGATACCGGGCCAAGTCCCGCTTGAGGATTTCAGGATCACCCGGATAGAACCGCCCCGCGACCGCGGTCGGTCGAACGTGTACCGGTTTGTCGATCGCTCCATGCAGAGGCACCGTCGTCCTCCTTTCCATGGGCTCACGTTGAACTGTCAGATAATTGTAGGCCGGATTATACCCGTGTTAAAGGATCACACCGGATTCCGGCTTGGATAAGAGGTGTATCAGCCATTCGGAGCCAAGGCTCCCTTCATCTGATACAGCCGTTTGTCCGCCAAGCGCATCAGCTCGGTCGGGCTATCTGGGGCGTCGTCCGCCAGTGTCGCGATGCCGTAGGACACCCCCAACATTCTGGCGCTGGGGAACATCGTGCAGGCCTGCCTGACAAACAGTTTACGAACGAGCTGGGCCACCTGTTCAGCCCGGGCGCGGTTCCCCCCGGGCATCACCAGCAGAAATTCGTCGCCACCGAGGCGGACCGCTAGATCCTCCTGCCGACTGGTCGCACGGATCAGGCCGGCCAGGAACACCAACAGGTGATCGCCCGCCTCGTGACCGAGTGTGTCGTTCACCTGCTTGAACTGGTTCATATCCATCATGATGCAGGCAAGGTCGGTCCCCGAAGTCTTGGCGGAGTTGAACACTTTTTCGAATTGATCGTCCAGGAACCGCCGATTGCCCAGGTCCGTCAACGCGTCGCGCATGGCTAATCGGCACAGTTCCGTCGTCGCCCGACGAGTCGCCTGTACCACGCGCTGGTCAAGCGTGCGCCGCAGCGACTGGGCTTCCATGTGACTGCGCGACGCAGCCACGCCCATCCGGTGCAGACTCCTGGCGATTCTGCCGATCTCGTCCCGGCGGTCTACCGGCAGCCCGCGCAGCGCTGTGGTCAATCCCGTGCGAGACACCCGTTCAGCCTGATCAGCGAGCTGGCGATATGGGCTGGACACCCAATGCAAGCCGATCCAACACAGACCCAACAAAGTAAGAACCACAAGCCCGGCCATGTGCCAGAACCACGCACCGAAGTGCTCAGCATAAACGCCCAGCCCGAAGCCGGCAGCGCATCCCAGAGACAGGAGCAGAACCAGTTTCTGCTGCAGAGGCGGGTCATGACGCACCGGTTCCGCTGCCGTGCGCCGGGGATGACTTTCCACCTGTTCTGTGGAACGCTCCGCGACCGATGGGTTGCTTGTCGTCAGGGTAGACACAGCAGGTTGATCGGACGACCCGGCCGGCCTCTTTGCCCTGAGCTGCGCTTTAACTTCAAAGATCCGCTCCCGTCTTCGGGATAGGGCTGTTGCATGTGAAGGGCAATCCCTAACCTTCACATCGAATTCAACGATTGCATGGTTTATCCGGATTGGTCAGGCTGTAAAGGGCGGCTTGCTGACATCTGCCGGCAGGTCGATCCGCTCGATCGCTGTCGCCTTCTGGGAAGACGGGTCAATATCAATAACCACCCCCTGCACCCTCGGGTTGCCCTCGGCGACATCAAAGGGGTGAGGCATGTTCGTGGTCATGTGGGCGACGACCCGGTCCACCCGTCGGCCCAGGACCGAGTCATGGGGGCCGGTCATGCCCAAGTCCGTCACGTATGCGGTTCCCCCGACGCCAGGCCTCAGTGTGCCGGTCCCGTCCACCTCGGTCGGCAGGATCCGGTGATCTGCCGTGGGGGTGTGGGTATGGGTTCCGACGACCGCGGTGACACGGCCATTCAGATGCCATCCCATCGCGATTTTCTCGCTGGTCGCTTCCGCATGGACCTCGACGATGACAATCGCGTCCCGTTCGGGCAACTCGTCCAACAACTTATCCACCGTGGCAAACGGATCGTTCGCGGGCATCCCCATGTAGATCCGGCCAAGCACGGTCATGACATAGACTTGGGGTGCTACGTCCGGCTGATGGTCCTTGGGGGCCGGCCGAAGCGCCATCCATCGCCTGCCCGCGGCCCCGTCCGACAGATTGGCGGGGCGGATGATATTCGGCTTCGTCTCAAGGGTGTGGACGATCTGCTTTTTCTTATAGACGTGATCCCCGAGCGTGATCGCATCGATACCCCGTGAACAGAGCTTCTTATAAAGGTCGGGGGTCAGGCCGGTTCCCCCGGCGGCATTCTCGGCGTTGGCAATCACCAGGTCGGGCTGCCAGCGCTCCCGGATCGCAGGAACCAGCTGTGTCACCGCCTTGCAGCCAGGGCCGCCGACAATATCGCCGAGAAATACCACACGTAATCTCATGTCGATCAGAGTAATATATTCATATCCACAGGTCTAACACCCGACCGACCATCCGAATCACGTCGGCTGTCGGCAATATTGTGGATAACCCCGGGAAAAGCGCTTGGCATGTGACTGTTTCTTCTGTTGCTTGACGCCTAGCGAACCACTCAGCTTCGATCATACTTCAACTCTCTGCATGTATTCACCAGCCAGCTCAGCGCTGCCGACCGGTCAACACGAGTTATCGACAAGTTATTTCCCGGCAGGTTAGTACTATAACCTGCACAGAAGAAAGTGTTTATGTTTGCGTTCTCAAGTTTTCCACAAAACGACAAGAATATATACGAAGAAGATGAGTTATTTCTTTTCTTATTGATCTTCTCCAAGTCACTTCTGACATGCCGGGCAGAACACTGTTGTGCGACCCGCTATCCGGATATCCGTTAACACGGTTCCACAGTTACGGCAGGGCTGCCCCTTTCGGCCGTACACCAGGTGCCGGGTCTGGAACCGTCCCGAGCGTCCCCGGCTGTCTCGGTAATCACGTAACGTGGAGCCCCCACCCCGGATCGCACGCTTCAACAGGCTCCGCATCCGGGAGCACATCCTCTGTACCTCCTCTCGGCTCAAGTCACAGGCCGGTTTGGTCGGGCTGAGGCCGGAGGCGAACAGAAGTTCGTCCACATAGATATTGCCCAGTCCCGCGATGATGGTCTGGTCCAGCAAGGCCGTTTTGAGAGACCGACGTGTTCGGTTCAAACGGCGGTAAAGCTGACGGGCAGTGATGGTCAGTGCATCCGGCCCGAGGCGCGACCAGCGCTCGGCTTCCAATTCGGCTATCGAACGAAACGCCCAGACACCTCCGAACCGGCGCGGATCACGAAATACCAGCCGGCTGCCGTCGTCCAAACGCCAGACAAGGTGCGTGTGAGGGTCTTTTTCCCATTTACCGGGTGATTTCATCCGATGCTGAATCGTTCCCGTCATGCCCAAGTGAATACAGATGACGTGCTGAGATCCCGGCTGACTTGGATCTTTCTTTTCCATGCATTCGCC
>CAZJCN010000080.1:0-10682 GCA_964544195.1 uncultured Phycisphaeraceae bacterium
AATGGCTGCGTCAGGCCATCGTCGACCATGACTACAAACCCCGAGGCTGTAACATCGAAGCGGACGAGGTTTTTATCTCCGACGGGTCCAAGTGTGATTGTGCCAACATCCTGGACATCTTCGGCCACGACAATGTCATCGCGGTGACCGACCCGGTGTACCCGGTTTACGTGGATACCAACGTCATGGCGGGACACACCGGGCCTGCCGACGAAGCGGGGGAGTACGAAGGCCTCGTCTACATGCGTGCCACCGCGGACAACAACTTTGTCCCCGATCTACCCGATACCAGGGTTGATCTGATCTATCTCTGTTTCCCGAACAACCCGACCGGATCCGTCGCCGATCGAGACACGCTCAAGCGGTGGGTCGATTACGCCAATACCAACGGCAGCATCATCCTGTTCGACGCGGCTTACGAAGCGTTTATTTCGGATGATCGTATTCCGCACTCGATCTATGAAATCCCCGGCTCACGCACCTGCGCGATCGAGTTCCGCAGTTTCTCCAAGAACGCGGGATTCACCGGCACGCGCTGCGCGTTTACCGTGGTCCCCAAGGAACTGACCGGTAAGGACGAACAGGGCAACGATCAGCCGATCCATGCCCTGTGGTCCAGGCGACAATCGACGAAGTTCAACGGCGTGTCTTACATCGTTCAGCGAGGCGCCGAGGCGGTCTATTCCGAAGAAGGACAGCAGCAGGTCGCCGAACTCGTCGCCTTCTACATGGAAAACGCCCGCATCATCCGTGAGTCCTTGGAAAAGGCCGGCATGACGGTGTTCGGCGGCGTGAATGCCCCTTATGTTTGGATCAAAACACCCGAGGGTAAATCCAGCTGGGATTTCTTCGACGATCTTCTGAAAAACACTCACATCGTCGGAACGCCCGGCAGTGGTTTCGGAAAAGCCGGCGAAGGTTACTTCCGGCTCAGCGCTTTCAACAGCCGAGAGAATGTTGAGCAAGCCATGCAGCGCATCGGAGCCACCCTGACTGTCTGATATGACGCCGGCTTTCGGGTAATTCAATCATGCCGGACACCACCATCGATCTCGAGCGCGAAGCCTTGATGTTGCTGGCAAGCTGCCGAACGGCCAGCCTGGCGAGTGTCGATGACCAGGGCCACCCGCACGCGGCGAATATCCAGTACGCATTTGATAACCAACTCCGTCTCTATTTCGTATCCAGCCCCGAGGCCGCGCACAGCAAACACATCCAACGATGTCCTCATGTCGCGGTGACTGTTTACGATCATCACGACGAGGAACCGGCCGTCATCCGCGGGCTGCAATTACACGCCTTGGCACATTCGATTGATGACCCGGTCGAACGGGCGTCGGCGTTAACGCTCTATTTCGCACGTTTCCCCTTCGTGACGACGGACCCGGCCATGGGCGAGGCGGTCGAACGTCAGCGCTTCTACCGGCTGACACCTATCTGGATGCGACTGATCGATAACCGGCGGGGTTTCGGATGGAAAATGGAGAAAGATCTGTCAGGTAAATAGCTGATGGATCGCTTCGAGGATCGCCTCGGGCTCGCTCATTCGCCCGGCCCCTTCGGTACGGCAGGCTTGCCAGCCGGAGTCCGGTCCGACCAACGTCACATTCGGTAACGAACGCAGAGTTGTCACGTTCTGCTGCACGATCGGGTTGTCCCACATGTCGGCGTTCATCGCCGGGGCCAGCAGCAGGGGGGTGGTTCGGGGAAGTGCGCACACGGTCAGACTGAGGATATCGTCAGCAAGACCGTGCGCGAGCCGGGCGATCGTATTCGCGGTAGCCGGAGCGATCACCATCGCGTCACACCAGCGAGCCAGTCCGACGTGTTGACTGTCCGGGTGGTCGTCCGCCTGCCAGATGCTGGTCAGGACCGGTTTCCCTGAAAGAGACTGGAACGTCAGGGGCCCGACAAACTGCGTCGCCGCTTCGGTCATCAGCACCCGCACATCGGCACCTTGTTGGACGAGTCGGCTGACCAGGGTGGCGGTTTTGTAACAAGAGATCCCGCCGGACAGACCAATCAATAACCGCTTGCCCGCCAGGGGACTGTTGCCCTCGGATCCGCGGTTGTCAGAGGATGGGTTGTTCTGGGGCGGGGCCATGCAAGACGGCTCCGGGCGTAAAGACTGACGGATATTGTCAGCCGTCAGAAATAGAATCAGGCTTGATCTGATTCAGAAGTCTCATCACTGGTGAGGTGATAAGTGATCTTGCGTTCCACCGCTTCCTGAATGGCGACTTCCAGATCACTTCGGCCGTTGCGTTCGACCAAAGGGCGAGCGCCTTCCATCAATTCACGGACGCGGTGTTGGATCATGGCCGTGAACTTAAACCGGCCGCCGAATTCGTGTACGATCTTGTCGTCTTTCAGGGCTTCGATCATGTTGATTCAGGCTCCGGGCGGTGGAGGATCGACGGTAAGGACGGCCGGACGCACAGGCCGTCTGAATGTACCGAGCCTTGAATTATAAACAGATTGAGCCTCACGGACAAATGCGTTCCCGGGGTCATTCCCTAAGCCTTTGTCTGGCAATTCTTTGCTGGTGTGTCCGATCTCGGTTCCGCTCGTGTATCCCCCGCCTGTTTGCCGGTCGGTGCCAGACTGTTAATATCCGGCCATGAAAACAAGTCTGGCATGGCTGAATAGTTATCTCGATGCACCCCTCACCGCCGACGAGGCCGAGACGGTCCTAACCGGCGTGGGCTTCCCGTTCGACGGCTGCGAAGACATCTCATTGTCCAGTGGTGGCTCTGATGTCCTTCTGGATGTGGAAGTCACCAGCAACCGAAGCGATTGCCTGAGCCATATCGGCTTGGCCCGAGAGGCCGCCGCGGCCTCAGGTCGATCACTGAATCTGCCCCAAGTCGCTTTGCCGGAAACCGACGGCCCTTCGGTCGAATCGTTCGCCGGTGTGCAGGTTGACGAGCCTGCACTCTGCCCGCTTTACACCGCTCGTGTGATCACCGGCGTCAAGGTCGGCCCAAGCCCGAAATGGCTGGTCGAACGCCTCGAGGGGGCCGGCCTGCGAAGCGTCAACAACGTCGTCGACGTGACCAACTTCGTCCTGCTCGAGATGGGCCAGCCTTTACATGCCTTTGATCTCGCGAAACTCAACGCTGGCAGGATCGTGGTTCGACTGGCGCAGGACGGTGAGCGGATAACCGCCATCGACGGCACGAAACACACGCTCAACTCTCGTCATCTGGTGATCGCTGATGCCGAAGTCCCGGTAGCCGTTGCCGGCGTGATGGGTGGATTGGACAGCGAAGTCACCGAGCAGACCACGGACATCCTGCTTGAAAGCGCGATCTTTGATCCACTGACCGTCCGTCGGACCAGCCGGGCCTTGAAGCTGTCAAGCGATTCAAGTTTCCGTTTCGAGCGAGGCGTGGATCCGCTCGGTGTGGACCGGGCCAGCCGCCGTGCCGCGCAGCTGATCCTCGAAGTCGCCGGTGGAACCTTGGCTGCCGGCGTTATCCGAGTCGGACAGGACGACCCCGCACCGCACCAGGTTTCCATGCGGCTGCAACGCTGTCGGGATTTGCTTGGTGTCGATCTGGATGCGGAGCAAGTCACCGGCATACTCGATCGGCTGGGGCTGTCACCTTGTCCGGAAGGTGACTCGGTGACGTGTACCATCCCGTCGTTTCGATTGGACTTGCAACGCGAAGCCGATCTCATCGAAGAAGTCGGACGGGTGTTCGGTTATGACAACGTACCCGTTCACCGGAAACTGGAGCTTGAAGTCCGCCCCAGCCAGGCGAGTGTCGCGGCAAGACAACGGCTTGGTCAGGTGCTCACGGCTCACGGCTACCATGAAACCATCACCCCGTCATTGGTGACGGAAGCTCATGTTCGGCCGTTCCTCCGCGAAGGGGCCGAGCCGATGATGTTGGCCGGGGATATCCGGCGTCAGGACAAGGCCTTGCGGACATCTTTGTTGCCCAGCCTGTTGGCTTGTCGTAAGCACAATCAGGACAGGGGCAACGAACAGGTCCGCCTGTTTGAGGTGGCCGCCATCTGGCCAGCACGAGAAGGGGACAGGAGCGAAGTCCGTTCGTTGGCGATGCTGACCGACGCGCCGGATACGCACGAAGGCTATCGGGCTGGCCGCGGAGCCGTTGAAGAGCTGGTTGAAACCTTGGGGGGCCAGGAGGCGAATCAATCCTTGAGTTTCGAGCCGATCGATGACCCGGTCTGCCAGCCCGGTGCGGCGATCTGTCTGGATGGCAAGCCCTGCGGCCGAATCGGGGTGTTGAGTGAAACCCTGCTGGACGCATTCGGGCTTCAGACACCGGTTGTCGTCACGGAACTCGACTACGAGCCGATCGTGGCTTCCTTCCCACCGGTTCGACAGGTCGGCGACCTGCCTCGTTTCCCGGGCATCGAGCGCGATCTGAGCATCGTCGTCGATGAGCCGGTAACGTGGCGACAGGTCGAGCAATGTATCCAGGAGGTTGCGCCTCGAATGCTCGAATCACTTGAGTTCCTGACCGTGTATCGTGGCAAGCAGATCGGCAAGGGGAAAAAGAGCCTGAGCCTGCGTATGCGATTCAGGAATCCCGATGCGACGCTCCGCCATGATGAAGTCGATCCGCAGGTCAACGCGGTCATTGACAAGCTCAAACAGGTGTTGAATGCTGAACTGCGCGGTTAGTCTTTTTCCGGGTTCGGATTTCTTGATCCATACCAGAAGTCCAGCCCTTTGCGCTGTCTCATGGACCGCATCCCGCCCAGCAGGATAAAACGAAGCAGCAGTCGGGCCATGTGCCAGGGGGAATACGCGTGCAGCTTCCTCGCTGAGGTCGTGACCGCCTCCGGCACGATCAGGAATCGTCCATGCCGCCGAACCGCTTGGCTGAATGCCACCTCTTCGCAGGCAAACAGCGTCTCATCGAACCCGCCGGTGGCATCGAATGCTTCACGCGTACAGAACAGAAAACACCCTGCCGCCAGCTTCAATAATCTCAGGTAGATAAACGTGAAGATCGGGAACCCGATCCTTGCATAGATCGGTACTGCTTCATCGAACCGGACCCACGCACCCCCGCCCGCCGCACCGTCAGCGATCGCCTTGTCCACCGCGATCAATACCCCGGCATTCACGCATGTGTCCGCATCGACAAAGACAAGGACATCCCCGACAGATGCTTTGGCGCCGCTGTTGCGTGTGCGGGAAATCTGGCGGTGCTCCACACGCACCACCCGCGCATGATTCATACGCGCCACGGTTGCGGTGTCGTCGGTGGATCCATCATCGACGACGACGACTTCGTAACTCAGCCCGGCCGTCCTTGCGGCATCATGTATCGCCGTCAACGTGCCGGGCAACAGCCGTGATTCATTGTGGGCCGGGATGACGAATGAATAACGCATGCCCGATCATAGCCGATTAAAAGTGGCAGGATACGATCGAGATCTCTCAGAGATACTGATACGCCTGCCCTTTTGGATCAGCAACCGCGACCACCCCGACGTGAATGCTTGCAGCCCCGGCCTTGGTCAGCAGCCGACAGCAGGCGCTCAGCGTGGCGCCGCTTGTTTTTACGTCGTCGATCAGCATCACCTCGTACCCGGACAGATCAACCCGATCAAGGGCAAAGGATTGACGCACGTTTTCCGCACGACGACTTGGGACGATCGATGTCTGAGGCGGCGTGTATCGCGTTCGTTTCAGAGCGGGTAGGTAAGACAGTCCCCGAGACTTCGCTACGGCTCTTCCAAGCAGATCGGACTGGTTATACCCACGACGCCAGCGACGCGCCAACGGCATCGGGACCGAGCAGACAAGTGTTCTTCCCGGGTCCGTCACCTCACCCATCGCCTCGGCCAGTTGTCGACCGAACCATTCTGCAAAACGCCAACGCCCGGCAAACTTCATCTGACGCACCCACGCATCCACCGGCGGCGCATACAGCCCCAATCGTGTCAGTCGATGCCAGGGCAGGCGTTGATTCAGGCAGAACGGACACCCGGCCGGCATCACCGAACCCTTCCCCGCCGAGGCTCCACACCGTGGGCAATACACGCCCGGCTGATCAGCCTGCCAGTCGCCCAGATCCTCCGGCACCGCGCCCGACGGGATCAGTTCTTCCATGACCCGTCCGAGCCACCCGCTCACCCGTCGAAGCTGATGAAAAGCCCCCGTCATGCCTGCTGGTTATACTCTCTTGAGTAACGACGATACAACACCGCTGACGCTTTGATGTTCACAGGATGATTCCATTGCCTCACGTTGATGATGTGACAACCGAGTCGATCGCAGACAGCAGCGGACAATCCCCCCGACTCGAGCCGGTTATTATCTCCGCGCCGTTCGGAAATTACATCCAGCCCGAGGGAACAACGCCCACCCTCGGCACGTTCACGCTGTATCGTCGGCCCGGTCGGCTATGGCGCATCCTCAAGACTGTCCGCTACCGACCCACGCAGAAAGCATGGGTCAACCGAATCGGCCTGCGCAACCCCGGGATCGACTGGCTGATCAACCGGGTACAACGAGGGCGCTGTAATGTCGCAGATAAAATCATCAGTGTTCACGGCTTCGATGATGATCAGTGGTACGCTCTCCTGGAAAAGATCACTGTTGTCCACCCGTTGGCGATTGAACTGAACATGAGCTGCCCCAATGTTGGTGAGATCGGCTGGCCGAGTGACCTGTTTGAGCGTGCGGTTGGGACGGGCATTCCGGTCATCGTCAAGTTGCCCCCGATCCGCTACGAGCAGATGATGGACCAGGCGATCGATGCCGGCGTGCGGTGTTTCCACTGCTGCAACACCCTGCCGGTCCCGGAGGGGGGAATGAGCGGCAAGCCTTTGCAGCCCGTGTCCCTCGGGGTGATCCGTGACCTGCGCGGCCGGTCCTGTGGGCAAGACCTGACCCTCATCGGTGGCGGCGGGATCTACGAGCTGGAAGACATCGACCGTTATCTGGAAGCCGGCGCGGATCATGTCGCTTTGGGCACGAAAACGATGAATCCCGTGTATCTGCTTACCCACGCCGGCCTCAGGCCGATGATCCGATACGCCCATCAGCGTCTCAGTTGCCGTTAATCATAAGCCACCCTTTCCGCGCTGAAAACCCAGAGCCTGCGAACAGGTCCGTGATCGTAACCTTGTAAGAAAAAAATATAAAACGTCCTCCCGGCTTCGGCTCTGGAAGGAATCGTAAATCGACACAAGCCATCGGGGTCAGGAGCCGGCGCGGCTTTTCTTAGATTACACCCGGTCTTTAGGCGTGATGGGGCGGGAGACCTTGAAGGCGCGGTTACCACGGTACTGACCGAGTTGGCCGATGTATTTTCGCTTGCCGGCGACACTCAAGGACAACGGGCTTGAAGCTGGTTTGTCGGTCAGGATCAGGTCGCCGACCTGCAGGTTCAACAGGTCCGCCACACTGATGGTGGTGTCAGCCAGGATGGCGGAGACTTCCAGATGGGCGGTTTCCAATTGGCTGGCCAGGCGGGTACGGAGCCTGCGGTCCTTGCGGTTCTTCTTGTATGCCGCCCAGGTCTGGCTCGACAGCTTGTCGATCACCGGTTCGATGACGTTGTACGGAATGCACAGGCTCATGGTCCCGGCCCGGTTGCTCATCTTGACTTCGAAGATGATGACGACAACCACCTCATTGGGAGGAACGATCTGGACCAGCGCGGGGTTGGATTCGCTTTCCTCTAGCTGGAAGCGTGCGGGCACGATATTGGCCCACGCCTCGGCCATCGCTGTCTGTGCCCGGTCTATGATCTTGCTGACAAGGCGGAGTTCGATCGCGGTCAACGGCCTTTGAGGGATGAACAGGTCGGCGTTCGATCCGCCCAGCAGCCGATCGATGACCGGGTAAATGATCAGCGGGCTGATCTCCAGACAGATGTTCCCGTCCAACGGCTCACAGGACAGCAGGTTGAAGCAGGTGGGATTGGGCAGGGCGTGGGTGAACTCGCTGAAGGTCATTTGCTCGATGCTGGCGACCTTCACCTCCACAATCGTTCGCAGGAAGCCGGACAGCAGGGCGCCGTAGCTGCGGGCAAATGCTTCGTGCAGCGACTCCAACGCCAGCATCTGGTCCTTGCTGACACGTTCGGGCCGCTTGAAGTCATAGTCACGGACCTCCACGTCTTCGGTGCTGCCGATGCGCTTACGGCTGAAGAAGATCTGCATCTCCTCCTCAAAGCCCGTTTCCTCCCCGGCGGAAGAGCCGACGGCGGCGAGCAGCGCATCAACTTCACTTTGGTCCAGAAGATCAGCCATGGAATTAGTTCAGCAATCCGACAGTTGGTCTGTTGTAGACATTATCGGCCTGCAGGGCGGGATCTCTTCAATCCCGCTCCCGAATGCGGTATGGGGGCCGGTGGTGTTAGAATCCAACCCAAAATGAGGGATTCCTATGTGGCATAAACGAATCGAGGGATGTCGTTGTCTGAGCCCAGGTCATGGATGGCTTGGACTTCTTACGGCAATCTGGCTGGGCTTGGGCCCCCTGATGGGGGCGGCAGGCCAGGTGTCCGAGTCGGCTGTTGATGATGCCAAGGTGCAAGTTTCGAGCAGGTGGCTTCACCGGGAGGTGCGTCCCGGTGGGCAGACCGTGTTGGCGGTGGTGCTTGACATGATCCCGGGTTGGCATGTCGCGTCGGATGCCGGGCAGGCCGTCGAGGTGGGCTTCAGCCCGTACTACACCAAAGTTCAGATTGACCAACCCGACCCTCGATTGATCGTGGGAGAGGTTCAGTATCCCCAAGCTCATCGGCTTCCCGTCGGTGGATTGCCCGACCCGATCCCGGTCTTTGACGGCCGAGCAGTGATCTACCTGCCGGTCCAGACCCGATCCGACGCCAGTCCCGGGCCGGTGGAAATCAGCATATCCGTGTCGTACCAGGCCTGTGATGACAAAACATGCGATTTCCCGCAGACCGTGGAGTTGAACGAATCCCTCGTTATTGTGGAATCGAGTGGGACGATCCCCGAGCCGGACGCCGATACGCTGGCATTGTTTGAGGGATTTGATACGACCGCGTTCGCAGCCCTGAACGCTTCCGAAACGGAAGGGGGTCGCTCTGCGTCTGAGCAGAATATCGACTTCGTGTTTATTCGTGTTGATCCGTCCAATGCCTTGGGGTTTACGCTTTTGCTTGTCCTGGCCGGGTTGGGTGGGGTGTTGTTGAACTTTACGCCGTGCGTACTCCCGGTCATTCCGATCAAGATCCTCGGTCTGGCCCAGACCGCGGGGAACCGTAAAAAAACCCTGCTGCTCGGCGCGACGATGTCGTTGGGGGTGGTGGCTTTCTGGCTGGGTTTGGGCGTAGCCATTGCGGGGGTCAGTGGATTTACCGCCTCCAACCAGTTGTTCCAATACCCGTGGTTTTCGATCACCGTCGGGCTGATCATTGCGATCATGGCGGTGGGGATGTGTGGCCTGTTTTCGCTGCGACTGCCCAACTTTGTCTACTCGATCAGTCCTAAACACGACAGCTATGTCGGGTCGTTCGGTTTTGGTGTGATGACGGCGGTCCTTTCGACGCCGTGTACCGCGCCGATGATGGGGGCCGCGGCGGCCTGGGCGGCGGGCCAGTCACCCTCGGTCACCTTGGCGACGTTTGCAGCGATCGGCGTGGGGATGGCATTGCCTTACCTGATCCTTTCGGCGAGTCCGAAGCTGGTGGATGCCCTGCCGCGATCAGGCCCGGGCAGCGAACTGCTCAAGCAGGTGATGGGCCTGCTGATGCTTGCTGCCGCCGCGTTCTTTGTGGGGGCAGGTGTCTCCGGCATGCTCAGCGACGGCACCGACGCCGCGCCCAAAGGTCATTGGTGGGTCGTCGCCGGCTTTGTTGCTCTGGCTGGCGTCTGGTTGATCATCGGGGTATTCAAAGCAACACCATCCAGCTTCAAGCGAGGTGTTTTTACCGTGCTGGGGCTGGTGTTGGTGGTTGGTTCGCTCTACACCGCCCGGTCGCTTACTGAAAAAGACAGCACGTGGGTTTACTACACACCCGAACGACTGGAACAGGCATTGGCGGATGGGAATGTCGTGCTATTGGATTTCACCGCCGACTGGTGTGCCAACTGCCACCTGCTTGAGCAAACCGTGCTGAGCGCCGAGCCTGTTCAGGACTTGTTACAGCAGTCGGGCTACGTGGCGATGAAAGTGGACCTCACCGGCGGATACCCGGAAGGCAAAACGAAACTCAAGCAGACCGGTTCCGTGACAATCCCCTGGCTGGTGATCTACAGTCCAGACGGCCGGGAGGTCTTCAAAGCCAACTGGTACACGGTTGAACAGATTGTTAAAGCTCTCCAACAGGCTCGAAAGACATGAGGTGATTTCCGAAATCACAACCATGTCATATCATGTTCAGCTATGAACCTGAATGAAAAACTCCAAGCGATGGGGCTGTCCCTCCCGGACCCACCCAAGGCACTGGCGGCGTATGTGCCGGCGGTCCGAGCCGGTAACCTGGTCTGTGTCAGCGGTCAGCTCCCCATGCTGGAAGGAAACCTGACCGTGGCCGGCAAGGTGCCGTCGCAGGTCTCACTCGACGACGCGAGGCTGGCAGCGAGGCAATGTGTGTTGAATATGCTGGCAGTGGTCGGGCCTGTGATCGATCATGATTGGACCCGGATCATGCGGATTGTGCGTCTGGGGGTTTTCGTGGCCAGCGACCCGACCTTTACGGAACAGCATCTGG
>CAZJCN010000081.1:0-3900 GCA_964544195.1 uncultured Phycisphaeraceae bacterium
CTGCCTTCGACCATCATCGAGAAGATCGTCGCGGAAGTGTTGCCACGGGTCATTGACAGCATCAAGGATCCATTGCCGAAAGACCTGCTTCAGCATCATGCCATGCCGACGCTATCGCAGGCTTTCATTTGGGCGCACCAGCCCGAGACTTTGGAGGATGCCGGCGCGGCCCGTCGGCGACTGGCATTTAATGAGTTGTTCCTGTTGCAGTTGGGTATTGCGATGAAACGGGCTTATGTGCGCCGGAAACTGACTGCGCCCAAGCTGCGTTATTCAGAATCGATTGATCGCCATATCCGGGCCCGTTTCCCGTTCGAGTTGACTGAGGCACAGAGTCATGCGGTGAAGCAGATCGCCAACGACCTGACTCGGCCGACGCCGATGAACCGGCTGCTGCAGGGTGACGTGGGCGCGGGCAAAACCGTCGTGGCGCTTTACGCGATGCTGATGGCTGTCGCTGATCGGAAGCAGGCTGTGCTGGTGGCGCCGACGGAACTGTTGGCAGAGCAGCATCACGGATCGATCACACGCATGCTTGCCGGCTCGGAGGTTCGCACAGCCTTGATGACCAGTGCCCACCCGGCAAAAACGGGGGGAGGACGCCAACGGTTGCTTGACGAGATCGCCCGAGGTGACGTGGATATCGTGGTCGGCACCCACGCTTTGCTGGCGGATCACGTCCGGTTTAACAGTTTGGCTGTCGTCGTCATCGACGAGCAGCACCGGTTTGGCGTGGTTCAAAGGGCCGCGTTTCGTGACGCCAACCGCCATGCCGACACCGACCCGGACGGCAAGCGTCTGGTCCCGCATCACCTGGTCATGACCGCGACGCCGATCCCCAGAACCTTGAGCCTGACCCTGTTCGGGGACCTGGACATCTCCACGATTCAAGGCCTGCCTCCCGGGCGAACCCCGATCGCCAGCCGGGTGGTGGATCGATCAAAATCGGATGAGGTCTATCGGTTCCTCCGAACGCGACTCGAGCGTGGAGAGCAGGCCTATGTCGTCGTGCCGGCCATCGACGCAACCGGGAAGGAATCGAGCAAGCAGCTTGCCAATGTGCGTGATCATGCACGGCTGTTGCAGGACACATATTGTCAGGGTTTCAAGGTTGCCACGTTACACGGCCGACTCAAGCGTGAATCGCGCGAACGTATCATGCATAAGTTCCGAGACGGATTGATTCACGTTCTGGTCGCGACAACTGTGATCGAGGTCGGTGTGGACGTGCCGAACGCGACCGTCATGGTGATCGAACATGCTGAGCGCTTTGGCCTGGCCCAACTGCACCAGCTTCGTGGCCGGGTCGGACGGGGTGATCATGGCAGGAAGAGTGTTTGTGTATTCATCGCTGAGCCGACCACGGATGAAGCGAAGCAGCGTCTCAAGGCGATCGCATCCACGACGGATGGTTTCAAGATCGCGGAACATGATCTGCAGATCCGCGGGATGGGTGAGTTCTTCGGCACCAAACAATCCGGCCTGCCGTCGTTGCGTGTCGCCCGTATCCCGGACGATATGGACCTCCTCCAGCTTGCACGACGGGATGCCTTGGCTGTCACTGATCGCGATCCCTTCCTGCAGTCGGAAGGACACAAGTTGTTGCGGCGTATTCTGATGCAGGCCTATGGCGAAGCCATGGGGCTGATCGACGTCGGTTAGACCAAGGTTCCGGGTGGTTTCGGCTTTGGCGGCTTATCCTGACCACGCCTTGCCTGAAAAAAAGTCTGTAAAACCTGAACGCACTCCTCCCGGATTACGTTACCGACGACTTCAAGCCGATGGTTGAAGCGGGTGTCCGTGCAGAGCTGATAAAGCGTATCCACACAGCCCATTTTCGGATCCGTCGCGCCGTAGACCAGCCGGGCGATTCGGCTGTTGATCAGAGCGCCTGCACACATAGGGCAGGGTTCAAGTGTAACGGCGATCGTACAGCCATCCAGCCGCCAGGTTCCGAGTTTTGTCGCGGCTTGCTTCAGAGCGATGATCTCCGCATGTGCGGTGGGGTCCGCCAGAGATTCGCGCAGGTTATGACCCTTAGCCAAAACCTCGTCACCCCGGTATACCACCGCGCCGACAGGAACTTCTCCCAGCTCCGCGGCAAGGTGCGCTTCATGCAATGCCAACCGCATCATCTGAATATCCAAGTCTTCGGCCATATTCTCAGTGTAACCTGATGGGAGGCTGGCATGAATTGAGATACACTCGAAGCATGAAAGTTCTGTGTGCACCGGACAGTTTCAAGGGTTCACTCTCGGCCGAACAGGCCGCGGAAGCGATGGCGCGGGGCGTCTTGCGAGCTCGACCGGAGGCTGAGGTGGATCTTTGTCCGGTTTCCGATGGCGGCGAAGGATTCAGCCAAGTGATAACCCAAGCCCACCCCCACGAGGCGATCACCACGCCCACCCTCGACCCGATTGGTCGGCCGATCCGCGCACAGTGGTTTATGTTGCGTCAGAACGAGCACAACACTGTTGCTGTCATAGAAATGGCTGCCGCTTCCGGCCTGACCCTTCTGGAGCCTGCGGAGCGTGACCCAACCCGCACCTCGACCTTCGGTACGGGGCTGCTCATCCGTGCCGCGCTTGACGCCGACTGTGAACGGATCATCCTGGGGATCGGCGGAAGCGCCACTTGTGACGGCGGGTGCGGCATGGCACAGGCGCTCGGTGTCCGATTTTACGACGGGTTCGGCAGGGAGATCGATCAACCCATCACCGGTGGCCTGCTTCCTCGCCTGGCACACATCGACATGACCGGTCTGGACGAACGGCTTCATGCCGTGTCGTTCACCGTCGCCTGTGACGTGACCAACCCGCTGACCGGCCCGGAGGGTGCGGCATACGTCTTTGCCCCGCAGAAGGGGGCCAGTTTGGATCAGGTCGAACAGCTTGACGCGGGCCTGAAGCATCTTGCGTCCTTATGGCGAACACAGCTTGGGAAGGGGATCGAGTTTCACCCGGGCGCAGGAGCCGCGGGGGGATTGGGTGGGGGACTGCTGGCGTTCTGTGACGCAAAATTGCAGAGCGGTGTCCAGATCGTGCTGGACACGGTTCGCTTCGATCAGCGTGTGCGGGATTGTGATCTTTGCCTGACTGGTGAGGGCAGTCTTGACGGTCAATCGCTAAAGGGGAAAGCTGTGATCGGTGTGGCGAAGGCGGCGAGGAACCACGGGGTGCCCACGATGGCCTTGGTCGGCCGGTTCGGGCCGGATTATGAAAATGCCTTGGATGCCGGCCTGAAAGACGCGATCGAGATAGCGCCAGGCACTTCCGTAGATGAGTCGATGGCTCGTGCGGCTGAATTTCTGGAGCAGGCGGCCGAGCGAGTCATACTCTCGATTGCTTGAGTGTATCACCCGATCACCACGCGTCCCTGTGCCTTGAGCTTGCGCTGTTTAAGCATGAGCAGGAACATGGCCAGCCCGCCGATCAGGCCGAACCCAGCCATGATGACATACCAGAACAGCCAGCCGTACTGTTCCTTCGTGGCATCGAGTACCCGTCCCGTGATCGCCAGCGAGATCGCGGCCCCGTAATACTGGAACGAATCAATCACACCCGCGGCAAAGCCCGCCATCTTTTTACCGCCGATATCCATCGGCGCAGCGGCCCCAACGATCGAATGCGTTGAATTGACCGTGAGAGAGATCAGAATCAGGATCGTGCAGCCGATGAAGACGCCGGTTGGGGACGGATTGACTTCACCTAACAGTAGAAGAACGGCAGAACATGAAATGACGAATGATTCGAATAGATACAACACGATCGCCACCGGCGCACGGTGTCCTTTGAAGAACTTGTCGGAAATGATGCCCGATCCCAGTGAACCACCAAACGCGACAATCGGGATGATCGTCATGGTGATGTAGATGGCCTTGGTCGGGTTTTCCAGATCCAG
>CAZJCN010000081.1:4000-10679 GCA_964544195.1 uncultured Phycisphaeraceae bacterium
CGGAACACCCATCGCCATTCCTCATTGCTCCCGCCGATGGTGTAGGTACCCACGGTGATGCCGGCGATGATCAGAGGCGCCAGGTTGTTGATGGCTACCTGGCCGAGTTGAATCATCCCCCCGAAGATGCCCGCGAACGTGCCTCGCTCGGTCCGGTGGAACCATGCGGCGTTGATCTTGACCATGCCCGGGGCGCCGAAGGCCTGGAAATAGCCGTTCATCAGGGCAATCAGAGAGAACGTGGCGAACGTGCTGACAAAAGATGAAAAGCCGAAGATAAAGTTGATGATGATGGTCCCCACGGCGCCGATCAGCATCGAGGTCTTGCCGCCGATGCGGTCGCTGAGCAGGCCGTTGATCAGCTGCCCGGTCCCGTAGGCCAGTGACCAGATCGCGAACATGTCGGCGATCTGGGTTTTATCGAAACCGAACTCATCAATCATGCCCGGCGTGGCGTAGCGGAAGTTGTATCGGCACATGTAGTACGAGGCGTACATCAGGCCGAGTGCAAACCAGTTCAATCCGCGTCGTGCTCGAAACCCCTTGGGGTGATGAAGGATGAGGTGGGAATCAGACATATTTCATACTTGCTCAAGGTTGTGAAAAAAACATCCGTGGCGATGCCGCCTGCACCGAATGGTTTATGATACGTAAAATTCGCTTTGGCCCAAGAAAAATCTGTACTTGGGCGATGTGCGGGATTCTCGGACCCTGTAGCAATAGGTAGGAATAGGTAGGGCTGCAGGCTTTCGGAATGGTCAGGAAGCCGACGTGTTCGCGGTTTCCGTAAAAGAAGTGGGGGCGTCGGCTGTCGGACCGCCGGGCTGTTTTTCGGTGCCGTTGTCCGCCTGATCACGGCTTGAAACCATGGCCAGGACGGTCACCCCGGCATAGACCTTCTGCCCTTGGCGGACCTGGACCTGCGGCTGCATCTCCGCCGGCAGGTAGAGTTCTGTAGTGGACCCGAGTTTGATCAGGCCGATACGCTGGCCACGCTGGACGACATCCCCCTCGTGGACATGGCAGGTGATGGTTCGGGCCAGCAGGCCCGCGACCTGTCTTACCGCAGCGATCGGCTGACGCCGGATCGGGTGGGCCAGCACGATCAGGTTGGATTCATTAGCCTCGGCCGATTCAGGATTCAGCGCGTTCTTATGGTCGCCGGGCTTGTGCCGGATCGACACCACCATCCCGTGGCAGGGGCTTCGGTTGATGTGGACATCAAACACGCTCAGGAAGATGCGGATGCACGTGGCCGGGCCGTTGAACGGCTCGAAGTGATCGAGCTGATGGATGGAGCTGATCCGCCCATCCGCGGGCGCGACTACTGCCCCTCGCTGAGACGGGATTTTTCGGTTCGGGTCCCGGAAGAACGCCATCAACGCCACCGTCATCGGCAGGATCAGGAGGATCAGCCATCCCCAACCCGCCACGAGACAGGCGACGGACAGCATCACGCCGACCGCGGCGATGGTAAGCCATTCGTGTTTTGCATGGGGGCTGAGCATCGTGTTCCGTCACGAAATACCGGGCGTGATGGCAGCCCACACCCGGTGCGGGCCATAATGGACAGGGCCTTCTTGCCACGAAAGCCCGATCGGTCGTGATAATGGAAGCACCCGTCCGAAGGGTTTATCCCCCGGCTTTACCGAGCATCATACCGATCCCGCCGAAGATCAGGCTCGCCACTAGCAGTCCACCGCACCAGATGCCGTACATCATCCCGTCACTGGTCATCATCGTGGTGATCGTGCTCTTGACCCCTGCGATAGCGGATACGGTGACGATCAGGGCGATGATCAGTGAGATCATCGCGCCCAACAACAGGCCTGCCCCAAGACCGCTGCCCGCGGAATCGACGCCCGCGTCGTATGCTGCGATCGCCACGCCGGCACCACCGACGCCACCCGCAGCACCACCCATCTCGGGCATCGCGCTACCCTGTAGATTCGTCATGCTGCCGGTAGCCGTGCCGCCGGCCCCGGTTTCCATCGAGATGGCGCTTTCAAAGACGCCCGTGCCGATCCCGGAAGCCAGTGAGCCTTCGCCGGCATTCGTTCCACCGGGGTAGATCTCATCGAGCAGTTCCGCCCCGAGGCTGGTGTCGTCGCTTTCACGGGTCAGGTCAAGCAGGCCCGAGCCGCTGCCCACGCTTTCAAGCGACAGGTCGTCTCCTTGTGCAGTATCAGCCATGGGATTGGTCACGGCGGTCTGCGCCAGCGGATCGACCGGTTCGACTTCGTCCGGGCCGAACACACTCATGCCCGAGCCGGTGCCCGTCCCGGCGTTCGTGCCGGTGCTGGTCAGGCCGGCCTTGCTGCTCATGCTCGTGTCAGCGAGGCTGATCGCATCCGTGTCGTCACTGGGAACCAAGGGGATCGGGCTGCCGGAATCACTGTCACCGCTGCCGCCGGCGAGCGAGTCGATCTGGTCCCGCTTGAACATCAGCTTGTCGCGGTCACGGAACTGCTGGATCTCACCGTTGGCGGCCATCTCCTTGACCTTCTCGGTGTCAACCCCAAGCCTCTGAGCCGCTTCTTCCAGCGTGTAAAACATCTTGGCCATGACCGACTCCTGTAACGCTCTGTGTCTTATGTCGACCTCGGGGCGTGATCCGGGATCAGCCCTCGGCCGACAGCTTCCTGAAGAACATATTAGGATATGCCGTAACTGGTTGCCTGACAAGATGCCTCGGGGGCCTGAGGTGGGCCCGGCATGGCCGTTGGCGAGTGTTGATATAACACGAAATCACGGCCCGGCCTGCCCCCAAGACCCCCCGGACGCCGCCGAAAGACCCCCTGATCCGGATACGCCATCACGATGCCGCTGGCCTACGGCCTGATCCATCCCGTTGACCTCGCTTTTTCGGATCTGCCGCCCGATCTGGACGGACTGCGCATCGCTCACCTCAGCGACCTGCATGTCACCCGTCATACCCCCCGACACGATCGGCTGATCACCCAACTGACGAGTCTTCGGTTTGACATGGCCCTGTTCACCGGCGACTACATGACCCGGCATCGCGACGCCCACGAAGCGGCGGCGGTACTCCGTCGCATCACCGAGTCGATCAGCCCACGGCTCGGCATGTTCGGCGTGTTCGGGAACCATGATTCCACCATGTTTAAAGACATGGTCAAGGACATCGGGATCCACTGGCTTGGTAATGGGGTTCACGCACTGGCAAAGGTTCCGATCGTCTTGTACAGCATTGACCCGCTGGACGGACAGGGTGAAGACAGCACAGCCATGCTGCTGAACAGTAACCTCGACGAACTGGGCGTAGACCCGCGGCGATGCTTGCGTCTGATGCTCGCTCATTACCCGAGCTGGTACTCCACCGCCGCGGACGTGGGTGTTCACCTGCTGCTTAGCGGGCACACCCACGGTGGACAGATCCGCACCCCGACCCGTCGAGCCCTGTTGAATGCCTGTGACCTGCCGTTGAGACATAGTACCGGCGTCATTCGGCACCGCGACACCTTGCTCGCCATCTCGAAGGGGCTGGGAGAGGTCGGTTACCCCGGAACCAAGTTCCGCCTCTTCTGTTCTCCCCATGTCCCTGTATACACCCTTCGCAGAGGACCGACGTTGGGTCAGCACACTACGGGATTGACGCAAGTCGTCAGTTGGTAGAAATCCCTTGGGGTGATCCGTTGTCGAACGTATCAGGGAGTGGATCGTAGCTGGTATGTCATGCGGTATCGTCCGGGGAAAATCTTGTACTTGTCCAAGGTGTCCGGACCACAACTGGCGGTTCCCAAGCCTCGATGTTTCAGGTCCAGACAGACGGTGACCTCCGGCCGGGGGCTGAGGTCGTATGTGTGAAAGGCTTTGGTCAGGTCCATGGGAGTGAAGTGGCTGGCTGAGAACATGAATGGCTTATCCGACTCCACACGCAGCGTCGGTTGTCCGGAGTTGCTCAGTGTGAGCCACCGCACGTCGGTCTTAAGCCCGTGCTCCTGCGGCACGACATAGGGGACGTACTGGTCGGTCACCGTGGAGCGGTACAGCCCGATCGGCATACCCGCTTTGCGGTCCGGGTATGATTCGCTGGGACCTCGACCGAACCACGCCAGCTTTTCGAACTCCTTCGGCAACGTAAAAATCACCCCCAACCTTGGCAGGTCCGGCAGATCACGGTCGACATCAAACGTATTATTCACTCTCAGCAGCCCGTCTGGCGACACGATGTAACTGTGTTGATGGAGGATCGTGTGTGTCTTCTTTTTGCTACGACAGGTCCATCGGTGTGAAAGCTTGACCGCCACACCACCATCGCGCAGGCGCGTGATTTTTGCCGGCTCGGCTTTGGCAAGCTTGAGCTTGTCCAATCCCGCGTTGCACCATCGGCCCAACGGTTTCCAGGGCGCGTGCCATTGCTCGGGCTTGCCCTTCACACCATCATTGCTTGTCGGCCCACGCCAGATGTTGAGTGTTGGCCCGTTCTGAACGACGGTTTTGGCTCCTAACTGGATTGATCGGATGATGCCTCGACGATGGTCGACCCGCAGGCTGAGCTGATTAGCTGAGCACGTGATCCGGCTGCTGGTCCGCGTTGTTCGGACCGTAACCTCGCCCTTTTTCTCGGCTTTATGGGGTGGCACGCGGCGAGCGGATTGGCCTGGCGGCAGCTCAAACTGCTCCCATGCCACCACGTGTCCTTTGGGACACCAGGCGGTGGCTTTGGCAGTCTTTGCCCGGACGGTTAGAAAAGCCTCCCCATCCGGCAGTTCACTGATCCGATAGTCCAACGAGACCGTGGAGGCCTGTTGAGGCGGAACTTTTCCGGCTGTGAATGTCCCGCCTTTGACCCGCTTCCCCTCAACCTCGACGACCCACTCAAAGTCCAGCGAGGATAGATCGGTGAAATAATTCTTGTTGGTAATCTCGATCCGCCCGCGACGCAGATTGACGGCCTTGAACCCGACGGGCTGCTGGACTTTGTGGCATTCGGTCATTGCCGGATGGGGGGTACGGTCGGCGTGCACCAAGCCATCGATGACGAACTCCGCGTCGTGGATCTTCTCGCCGAAGTCGCCGCCGTAAGCCCAGTAGACCTCGCCGCGCTCGGTAGTTTGTCGGATTCCGTGATCAACCCATTCCCAGATAAAGCCACCCTGAAGGCCTTCGTATTTTTCAAAGGCTTCCCAGTACTCTTTCAGGCAGCCGTTGGAGTTGCCCATCGCGTGTTGGTATTCGCAGGGGATATAGGGCCGATCATCCTTGTTGTGTTTGGCCCAGTCGATCAGGAACTGGACTTCCGGGTACATCGTGCTGTAGATATCGCTGACGTGCCGGCCAACCGGGAAATCCAGACGCGGATCGATCTGTTTCCAGGTCTTACGCATCGCCCCCTCGTAATGCAGCGGTCGGGTGGGGTCGTATGCACGGATCGCATCGGCCAGAGCATCGTGGTTCTCGCCGTATCCGCTCTCGTTGCCCAGAGACCATGAGATGACGCACGCATGGTTCTTCGTCCGCCTGACCATGTTCATGCCGCGGTCGATGAAGGCGTTCAGCCATCTCGGGTCTCGGCAGATCGTGTCATAGTTAGCGTGCGCCTCGATGTTGGCTTCGTCCATGACATACAGGCCGTATTCATCGCACAGCTCATACCACCGGCGGTCATTGGGATAATGCGCGTTGCGCACCGCGTTGAAGTTGTGTTGCTTCATCAGGACGATGTCGCGGATCATGCTGTCGGTGGACAGCGCCTTGCCTTTCACCTCGTCGTGCTCGTGTCGGTTGACGCCGCGAATCATCACGGGTTGACCGTTGATCAGCAGCTTACGATCGCGTACTTCGACCCGGCGGAACCCGACCCGGCAGGCGGTGTGTTCGATGGCTTTGGCTCGGGGCTTGCCGAGTTTGTCGCATGGGTGCAGCGATACCACCAGCGTGTATAGTGAGGGGGTTTCTGCTGACCACGCCAGTACTCGCCGGATGTCCGCTTGCATCCTGACCGTGTTCTGATGTTCGTTGTATTCCTTGTCCACTCGGCCTTTGAGTGCCAAGCCTTTCACCGGTTTGCCGTTCGGACCGAACAGGGTTGCGGTCACGTGAAAGGGCCGTTCCGGCTGTTCAACAAAGTTGAGTTTGACATCCACCGTCAGTCGGCCGCTACGGTTGTCGTCGTTGAGATGGGCTTTTGCGAAGATATCTTCGATATATGCCTGTTCTTGGCTGTAAACATACGTCTCACGAAATATGCCACCCAGCCACCATTGGTCCTGGTCTTCCACGTAGGAAGCGTCAGACCAGCGGATGACGACAGCCGTGATCTGATTCCTGCCAGACTTGATATATGAAGTGACGTCAAACTCACTGGGCAGTCGGCTGTCTTTGCTCATGCCGACGAATTGCCCGTTGACATAAACACACAAGACGCTTTCCGCTCCGCCGATGTGCAAGACGATCCGTCGGCCTTCCCAGTTCGAAGGGATGTTGAAAGTCCGTCGATACACACCGGTGGGATTCTCACGCGGGACTTTCGGCGGGGTATTCTCGAACGGCATCTGGACATTGGTATAGATCGGGCTGCTGTAGCCGTGCTGTGTCCAGTTGCTCGGGACAGGGATCTGATCCCACGATGCGTCCTTCAGATTAGGGCGGACAGACCCGGCGGGGACGCTCTCGGGGCGGTCATACAGCCGAAACTTCCACTTGCCATCCAACG
>CAZJCN010000082.1:0-7507 GCA_964544195.1 uncultured Phycisphaeraceae bacterium
ACCGGTCCCGCGGAAGCCGTCCCTGCCGCCTCAGACCGGAAAAGCGTGAAGTTGGTCAAACTAATTGAAAATGAAGGAGGAACTCAATCGAGATCGGATAACGCACCTCTCAGGACACCGTCGCCAGCGCCTGGCGGTACATCGCCTCGTAATCCCGGCGGAGCTGGTCGTTATCAAACCGTTCAAGCACCCACTTCCTGCCCTGCTCGCCGAGGCTCGCGCAGCGCGCCGGGTCCTTCATTAATTCGGAGATGGCGTCGGCGATGGCTGGGGCTTCCTGGGGCACGATGATCCCGCCGGCGGACTGGACCTCCGCCCAGATATCCGTGCCGCGGGTGGTGATCACCGGCGTGCCGCACGCCATCGCTTCGGTCAGTACCAGCCCGAAGTTCTCCTGGCTGGTCGGCAGGACAAACACGTCGGCCGCCTGATACAGCGACGTTTTGGTCTGGCCGTAGACAGGTCCGGTGAACACGATGGCGTCTGCAATCCCGTGTTGTCGAACTCGTTCGTTGAGGGATTGTTGATAATCCGGTTCTTCCGGACCGGTGATGAACACCCGTACAGGCGCATCCTGTTTGACCAGGAGCGCGGCGGCGTCGATCAGGTGTTCCACGCCCTTTTTCGGATGCAGCCGACTGAGGAACAGCACCTTGAACTTGTCATCCTTCAGGGCGGGGATGGTTTGAACGGCTTGCTCCGGTCCGGGCAGTTCACGGTAGGGGTCGGTATTGAAGATGTATGGCAACACGGTCGGGTTGCCGCGGGGATACCAGCGTTGGGTCTGCTGCTTTTCCGCCTCGGCGGTGCATTGGACGAGGGCGGCTTGTTCCAGGAACCGTCGGCCCCTGAGCGCGAGGTAGAGGCGTTTTTTCAGATGCTTCTGTTGCATCGACCATTGATCGAGCATGCCATGCAGCGTCACGATGTACGGCCGACGGTGCTGCCGGGCATGGGCCGCGATCGACGGGTTGCCCAGGCACCATGGAGTGTGCAGGTGAACGACGTCGGCCCAGCGGACCGCTTCATCGACCGCCGGGGGCAGCTGACGCGACAACGACACGGCAGGGACGACCGTGGCGTGGGGCTTGCCCGGTTCGCCGGCCAACCAGTCTTTGGGGACATCGAGCGCATCGGCGGTCAGCAGCCGGACCTCGTGCCCACCCTCTGCCATGACCTGCGCCATGTCCAGCACAGCACGGACCACGCCACCGAGTTCCAGGCGGACAGCCTCGATGTAATGCACAAGTTTCAGACAGGCCATCCCGTTTTCTCCGTTGCTTGCCTGGTGATGTCGAACGTGTACATCCTAGTGTTTCCGATCGGGCGGGTGGGTGTCTCTGAGTTTCCGCGCGGGGCTGCCCGCCATGATGGTGCCCGAGGGGACGTCCTTGAACACGCTGCTGCGTGCGCCGAGGACAACTTCATCTCCGATCGTGACACCACACCCGACGAACACGTCCGCGGCGAGCCAGCAATTCTTGCCGATGGTGATCGGTCGGCCGATGATCGGCATGGTTCGCCGGTCGTAGACGTGTGTGGCGGTACACAGGTGCGAGAGCTGACTGATGCGTGTGCCCGAACCGATCTTCACCGGGGCCTGGCAGTCGAGCACGACGTGGTGGTCCACGGAAACATCCGCGTCGATGGTCAGGTTCCAGGGGTGAATGATCCGCACAGTAGGGTGGATCACGACCGATGGGTGGATGCGAGCGCGAAACAGCTGGAGCAGGATGCGTCGCCAGGCGTTTGCCGAAACCGGTGTTGGTCTAAACAGCAGGCGGTAGGCCCACCGCCAGGCGAAATCCACCAGCCGTCCGGACATGGTCAGCTCCCGGAACACGCGTCGCTTGGGCGGAGGGACCTGCGTGGTCACCGGCTGAGGGGTGTTCGGGTTGGCGGCCTGGTCCGGGGTCACTTGAGGATCCGCTCCTTGATCGGACGTGCCGGGTTGCCGACGCAAACCATCTTCGGCGGCAGGTCCTTGTACACACTGGAACGAGCCCCGACGACGGACAGGTCCCCGATGGTGACGCCCGGCCCGATGAAGGCGTCCGTCCCGATCCACACGTCCGAGCCGACGGTGATCGGGGCGCGGATGAGTTTGAACGCGTGGTCGGTGTAGTCATGGGTACCGGCACACAGGTGAGAGTATTGGCTGATGATGGCACGTTTGCCGATGGTGACGTTCCCGAGGCTGTAGATGATGGCGTAGTCGCCGATGGTGGCGTCGTCGTCGATCTCGACCATCCACGGGACTTCGATATTGACGGTCGGGCGGATGGCGACCCCGGTGCCGATGCGAGCGCCGAACAGACGGAGGATCGCGGCGCGGAAGCCGTACCAGTTGTGGAAGCTCATGCGGAAGATCGGTTTGCCGATCAGCATCCAGATCGCCCGACCGAGTTTTTCACGGAAGGTCCACGGGCTGGCTTCGGGCTGCATCTGCATGACCCCGGCCTGCGGCTTGGACAACGGCTGGGTGGGCTGCTGGACGTTGGTCGTCACCGATCCTTCGGGCAGGGACAGGGCCGAGCCCGTTTCTTCACCGGTCGTCGGTTGAACGGCTTGAGCGGTGCGACCGGCCCGGCGGTGCTGACGCAACATCTCCCGGAGCTTCAGCGCCACCATCGAGTCATACGTCGCGATGAATCGGCAGAACTCAAAGCCCGCCGCGCCGTCCAACACCCCGAGCTTGATGACGTACATGTAGAGAAAACGCCACAGCGAGGGGAACGGCACGAACTGCGTCACGTTCCGCTTCAGCCAGCGTCGCCGGCGGGTCTCCGCGGTGACATTGGCGCTCTCCCCGCTTTTTTCGGGCTGGGTGATCTCAAGAAACAGCTGCCGGGCCTCGAGTGTCGAGTAACGGTTGTGCTTGGCGAAGTAATGCTCAAGCCCCCGGCGGTCTTCATGGAGCATCGGCTCGTGAATCTTCCCGATCGGGTCGTCGATGATGATGTGTTCGTGGACCAGCCGGTTTTCGTACCGCCCCTTGTCACGCTTGAAGAAGCGCATGTTCCAACTGGGGAAGTACCCGCAGTGGCGGATGGGGCGGTTGAGGAAGTAGGTCAGGCGGTTGATGAAAAAACCGTTCTCCGGCACCTCATCCACGGGCTTGCTCGCCACCTCGACCAACTGGTTGCGAAGCTTGGGGGTGATGACCTCGTCAGCGTCCACGATCAACAGCCAGGGCGATTCGAACGGCAGATTCTCCATGCCCCAGTTCTTCTGCTCGGCGTAGCCGGGCCAATCGTGGTGAACGACCTCGGCCCCGAACGAGCGGGCGATGTCCTGCGTCCCGTCCGTCGAACCGGAGTCGATCACGAAGATCTTATGGGTCCATCCCTGCAGGGCCTGAAGGCAGTGGGGCAGGTTCACCGCCTCGTTATAGGTAATGATCATGACGTCGATCATGGCACCCCTTCATCGTGCTGAACAGCCCAAACCGGGCGTGAATGGGCCGAGACATCCTCCGAACCCTTCCTTGCTAGAGGTAGTATATCGGTCATGCGGACGTGGCCGGCCATGCTCAGATCGCCCCTCGACTTCGCCGATGCTGCTATCATGCCCCGCCCGGGCCTGAGACGACACCACCATGCGTATCATCTTGCTTAATCAGGCTTTTTATCCGGACCACGCCGCCACCGCGCAGCATGCGCACGATTTGGCCCGGCATCTGGTCCGACACGGTCACGAAGTCGCCGTTGTCGCTTCGCGGTCGATCTACGGCTCCAAGGGTGCGGCCCTGCCTAAATACGAAAACGTCGAAGGCATCGAGGTCCATCGCGTCGGCAAGAGCCTGTTCGGCAAGTCCACCATCATCGCCCGGATGATCGACTTCGCATTGTTTTACGTCCTGGCGCTGGCCAAAGTCATGACCATCCGTCGGCCGGACGTGATCGTCCCGTTCAGCACACCGCCGTTCATCGTGCTGGTCGGCTGGCTGCTCAAGGTTTTCAAGCGGTGCAAGGTGGTGTACTGGGTCATGGACCTGTACCCGGACGTGCCGATCGCGTTCGGCCTGATGAAACCGACCAGCCCGACCGCCCGTCTGCTTGAAAGACTGCACCGCTTCTGCTTCCGGCATTGTGATCGTTCGGTCGTGCTGGGCCGGTGCATGCGTGATCTTCTGTTGAGTAAAGATATCCCGGCCGAGAAGATCGCGCTGATCCCCCCCTGGGCGGGCGTTGATGAATTGGAACCGCTACCGCGCGACGACAACCCGCTACGGACCGAGTGGGACCTGCATAACAACTTTATCGTGATGTACTCCGGAAACCTCGGGCTGGCGCACGACATCGACACCATCCGCGGTGCCATGGTCGGCTTAAAGGATCGGTCGGACATCCGGTTCGTTTTCATCGGTGGCGGCAAACACATGGCCCAACTCCAGTCGTTCTGCGAAGAGCAGAAGCTGGACAACGTGCTGTTCAAACCCTATCAGCCCCGCGAAGCGATCCGGATGTCGTTGAGCCTTGCAGACATCCACCTGATCAGTCAGGCGGAATCGATGACGGGGCTGCTCGTGCCGTCGAAGCTGTACGGGATCATGGCGGCGGGCCGGGCATCGGTGTTCATCGGCAACGGAGAAGCCGAGGTCGGCCGGGTATTACAGGACACCGGCAGCGGTCGGATCGTGCCCGTCGGCGAGGTCCAAACCCTGATCGATGCGATCACCGAACTGGCTGACGATCCCGACGCCTGTCGACGCATGGGCGACGCTGCAAGGCAGGCGATGCAGACAACATACGACCGTCGCCATGCCTGCAAAGCATGGGAAAACCTGTTGACCGAGTGTGTGTCGGGACAACACGTCGATCCGGCCGATGATCCTAAAAGCCAAGTCACAGCCCATGCGGACGAGGCCCCTGCTGAACCTCACGGAAGCCCGCGATGAGCGACCCTTCGCGTCCAACTTCTTCCTGCAAAACCTACCAACGGCTCGACCGTGTCGCAGCGTATCCGTACACCCGGGGCGAATACGCTCGAAGGCTGGCGTGGAACCTGGTGCAGGCGGTGTTCATCCGACCCAGCCCGGGCCGGGCGATGGGTTGGCGGAGGTTCTGGTTGAAGCTGTTCGGCGCGAAAGTCGGCAAGCTGTCGGGCATCCGCCCCACCACGCGGATCGTTCACCCTTGGCTGCTGACACTCAAAGACTTTGCCATGCTCGGGGACCACGTCATCGTCTACAACCTCGGGCCGGTAACGGTCGGCGAACACTCCGTCGTGTCACAGAACACACACCTGTGTGCCGGCACGCATGACTACACGAAACCCGAACTGCCTTTGGTGAGATCGCCGATCACGATCGGCAACGGGGTGTGGGTGTGCGCGGACGCCTTCATCGGGCCGGGCGTCACGATCGGGGACAATGTCGTCGTGGGCGCACGGGCGGTCGTCGTGAAAGACGTGGAGCCCGGCGTCGTGGTGGCGGGCAACCCGGCGAAGGTCGTCAAACCCCGGCCTCAACCGGGTGATGAGTCAAAATAAAAAACCCACGCCGCGGACCAGCGTGGGTTTCTGTGGGGGGGGGGGGTGGAAAAGGCGTTTGCGTTACAGGGCGTCGTTGTCGGTTTCGCCGGTACGAACGCGGACGACTTTACCCAGCTGATAGACGAAGATCTTGCCGTCGCCGACGCTGCCGGTACGGGCGGCCTCGGTGATGGACTTGATGGTGTTGTCGAGGTCTTCGCTCTTGACCGCGATCTTCAGGAGGACTTTCGGGACAAAGCCGACGTCCATCCGGGCACCGCGGTACCGTTCGGTGTGTCCGCGTTGCTTGCCGTAGCCTTTGCATTCCAGGGCGGTCATGCCGAGGATGCCCAGCTCGGTCAGCCGCTTTTTGAGCGCGGGCAGGGCCGCGGGTTTGATGACTGCTTCGATCATATGCATGGTCAGGTTCTCCAAGGTATTCGTGGCTTGCCGTGGCCGGCCGGTGGGTGAGGAGCTTAAGATCACCCACCGGCGGCTGCACGGACGAGGATGTCAGGGACGGAGTAACATTCGGATCAGGCCTCGCGGATCTGGTAGCTCTTGATCGTGGTCTGCTGGAAGTCGGGGTAAGCGGCCATATCGTGCTCGCCCAGGTCCAGACCCTCGGCCTGCTCGTCGTCGGAGACTCGCAGGCCCATCGTGGCCTTGATGATGCCCCCGACGATCAGGGTGAAGATCACGGTGAACGCACCGATCGAAGCGATGCCGATGATCTGCGAGATCAGCTGCTTCGGCCCGGCCAACGCGCCGAAGATGCCCACGGCCAGCGTGCCCCAGATACCGCAGACCAGGTGAACACTCGTCGCCCCGACAGGGTCGTCGATCTTCAGCACGCGGTCGAAGATGATGACCGCGAAGTAGACCAGCACGCCGGCCACCGCCCCGATGACCAATGCTTCCCAGACCGCCATCTGGTCGGCGCCGGCGGTGATGCCGACCAGCCCGGCGAGCAGGCCGTTGAGCGCCATGGTCAGGTCGGGCTTGCCGGAGGCGAACCAGCTGGTCAGGGCGGCCGCGACACCACCCGCCGCCGCTGCGATCGAGGTGGTCACAAGCACCAGGGACACCAGGCCCGGATCGGCGTTGAGGACCGACCCGCCGTTGAACCCGAACCAGCCGAACCACAGCAGGAACACACCGATGGCCGCCAGCGGCAGGTTGTGGCCCGGGATCGCGTTGCTCGAACCATCCGCGTTGTACTTACCCAGACGAGGCCCGAGCAGGATCACCATGACCAGCGCGGCCCAGCCGCCGACCGAGTGCACGATCGTGGAGCCGGCGAAGTCGTAGAACCCCGGCAGACTCGTGCCCTTGATGATCGAATCATCGCCCCAGTACAGCCAGCCGGCACCCCACTTCCACGAACCGGTGACGGTGTAGCCGAAGGTCACCAGGATCGTGATGAACACCAGGAAGCTGGAGAGCTTGATGCGCTCGGCCACGGCTCCGGAAACGATGGTCGCGGCGGTCGCGGCGAACATGCCCTGGAAGAAGAAGTCGGTGAACGTGGTCATGTCCAAGCCGTACTCGGCCGTCATCAGTGACTTGTCACCGAGTGTGTCCGTTCCAAGGCCAAGGAAACCGAACATCCCACCGAGGGAAAAGAAGCCGTTGAACTCGCCGGGATACATGATGCTGAATCCGATGATGGCGTAGGTCAGCAACCCGATGGAAACGATCATGGTGTTCTTGAACAGGATGTTGACCGTGTTCTTGGCGCGGGTCAGACCGGTTTCGAGTGTGGCGAAACCCAAGTGCATGATGAACACGAGCATGCCCGCCACCATGATCCACAGGTTGTCAGTGACGAACCGATCCAGTTGTGATCCGTCCCACGTTGTTGCGGCTTCCTGCACGGCTTCAGTTGCAGTCTCTGCCGCCGCGGCGACGTCTTGCGCCAGCGCCGCGTGTGGTGCTGACATCAAGACCAGAGCCAGGAGGAAAAGTGCAACGGGTGTTGCGCTTCGTTTGATCCAACTCATGTTGAAGGTCTCCAAGTTGTGTATTGGGC
>CAZJCN010000082.1:7607-10637 GCA_964544195.1 uncultured Phycisphaeraceae bacterium
GTTGCGCTTCGTTTGATCCAACTCATGTTGAAGGTCTCCAAGTTGTGTATTGGGCCCACGGCCCGACTCGTCCGTTACGCGCGCTTGGACACCGTGTGCGTGATGCGGGGCATCACACAGGGCCGATGCGCCAAGCCTTCGATGAATCGAGCGGGCGCCGGGTCAGGCACCCGCCCATCCCCCCGCTACGCTGCGGGGGCGGCTTGTGTCATGTACCGGGATAAATGCAACCGGTGTGCCAGATGCCGTGGCACCGACGTTATGGTGAGGACTGATCCGTCAAAATCCGGCCTGACGCCCCGTTAAACAGGCCTTGGAAAATAAAAAAACACGATCCGACGTTCATCCTGTGTCATGATGAGGAACCAAGGCTTCGCTTAGGAAACAGGCATTGGTAGTCCGAAACCCGGATGAGTTGATTAGTTTGCGCGCAGCAGGGCCGTCGAGATCGGCGGGCGGGCTTGCAAGGGTGGGTTTTTTCGGTCTTGTTGTGGATGCGTTGAGAACTCGGATCAGCTAAAATGGATAAACCTTGGGCAGCGTGCCTCCCTTCCTGCACGTGGCGGCCTTGGGTGCGGCGGCAGGCCGGCTGGCCCGCCTTGACCTGATAATGCATCGTGACAGGAGTTGCTCATGGACGCGAACCCGCGAACCCGTGTCACCACCGGGCTTGCCGTGTTGACATTGAGCTTGACTGTGATATCGGCCCTGTTCGCGCCGACCATTCACGCCCAGATCATCAACACACCGACCGATCAACAGCTCGCAGAGCCGGGGTTGGAACTGGATATCGAATCACTGCTCACCGACGCACGCGTCTTTGAAGGTTCGGTGCAGGACACGATATGGGAGGTCCGACCCCAACCGGACCGACGGCTGGTCCAGATACCGGTCATCGTGATACCCGGTGAAACCGAATCCAGACTATCCAGCCCCAGCCTGAAACTCCGCGGCGGACGATTCATCGCCTGGCGTCTGCTCAGGCCCGGGCAGGAATCCTCCGGCTTTGCTACCGGCCCGGGTGCGGGTCCCGGCGGGTATGGACCTGCTGACATCTACAGCATGGATGCCCCACCAAGCATCGGGTCCATGCGCGACTTCGATAATTTAGATCTGAATCGACTGGATTCCCCAAGTGTGATGCCCGGTACCACGATTGAACTTGACGCCCCGGAAGAGGACGGGTTGCCGAGCGATATCCCCATGCTCACCCGCAGCCTGATCATCGGCACGGACGGGACTATCCGCTGGGGGCTCGAGCGTGCGATCCCGGGGGCTGAGGTCCGCACCGGGAATTCGGGTTACATGCTCAAGCTCAGACCGGACCGGCTTCAGGAGATGGAGCCGCAACGACCGGGTAGTGCCGCAGGCCGACAGCCGATCTCACGGCAACCCGGTGTTCGGCAACCCGGCACACGGCAGCGTGTCTCTCCTGACGAAGCCAGACGTCAGGCCGAGCAGCGCCGGGCGGAGGAAATGGAATATCGCGCCAAGATTCAGGCCTACCGGGAACTCCGTAAACAGGTCATGGACCTGCCGGAAGAGTTTGAAATGCCGATGCCCGATCGGTTGTGGGCGGTTTACGAAGTCCCGGAGCGGATGGATGAATTAAGCTTCACCGGCCCGGCCCCGCTGCCGTGGTCGATCCGCGAAGCCGACCTGATGATGCTTCGACAACTCGCGTCACGTTCGGGCAGCACCGTCGGCGGTGACGGACTGACCGCGGAACATTACGCCCTCATCTCGCGGATGGCGCTGATGCTTGAAGACGGTCACCCGTTGACGCAGCGCCTTGTCGCGGATGTCCTGTCACAGGCGTCGCTTTATGGCCAAGCAAAACAGGGTGACGCGCTGTATCGCCTGATCGATCGCTTGTTGCGAAGCAGCGACCCGGAAGCGGCGCAGACCACTGCGGCGGGCCTGGCGTCCGTCGTCCCGCCGACACCGGCGACGCTGGCGCTGCTCAAGGGCGCCTTGGATCAGATGGACCCGGCGTCCAAGCTGCTGGCCTTGGGCGGCCTGCTCGCTGCGCAGGACAACGACCCGGCCGGCCAACGGCAGATGATCGACACCGCCAATCGCATGATCGCCGACCCCAACGGGCCCGGGGCAGTCTATGTGCTGAAGCAGTTGGTCGAATCCCTCGCCGGCAGGCCGGAGGCCGCGAAAGTGGTCGGGCCGGCGATCCGTTTCGATACGCTAAACGACGAGGACCTGACGGACGTGATCGTGTTCGTCGCGGAGGCGGCCGGCGAAAGCCCCCTTGCAGCGGAATGGATGGAGCACGGCCTGTTGGGTTCGCCCAACCCGATGGTGGCACGAAAGACCATCGAAGTCCTCGCCAGCTCAACGGCGTCCGGCGGCATCGTGTCACGGGCCACCGAAGCGTTGATCACGTCGGTGTTCGGCCCGCCCAGGGTCGCACATCGCTCAGACAAACCACGACTGGCAACCAACGCGCGGATACCGCTTGCTTCCCGGTCGCACAGCATCTTCCGGGCGTTGAATGCCGGCGACCCGGAACTGCGGGCGCTGGGCTGGAAGGCGTTGCGACACTTTCAGGTCGGTCGGTTTGCTCAGAACCCCGCCATGATGCCGCCATCGTTTGCAGGGGATTACGGTTATGCCCCCGCGGTGGTGACCGAGCCGGTGGAAGAATCCGACGATCCGATGCAACTGATCCTCGAGACGGCGTTCAAGGAAACGCTCACGCCGACGCCTTTGGTCGCATTTCTAGCCAACCAGCAGAACCCTGGGCCGGCCACCGAGGGATTGATCCGGGTGGTGGTGGAAGGCCGAGGCCCGGCGATCACGCTCGCGGCCAACGCGCTGGTGCGTTCCGGTCGGCCGATTGAAAGCTACCTGCGTGCGTTGTCAGCCGAACAACGGGGCACGTTTGCCATCCGCCTGTACGAAGCCTCGACCGGACGAGCGCCGATGGTGGCCGGGCTTCTTCGTGTGCCGGACGGCAACGCGCAGGTCGTCTCGTGGTTCGCCAGACAGGTCGCGTCGTCCGGGCTGCCGGACCCG
>CAZJCN010000083.1:0-10610 GCA_964544195.1 uncultured Phycisphaeraceae bacterium
CGAGCCATCAACTCATGCACCGGCTTCTGCAACAGCGGTTCCCCACCGGTGACCTCGTACAGCGGGCAATCGTGCCCCAGCCGGCGAGCTTCGGTGAGAATCTCGTCGATTGTGCGTCTTGCCCCCTCGTGAAAAGCATACTCCGTGTCACAGTAACCGCACCGCAGGTGGCATCCGGTCAGACGGATAAACACGCAGGGCAGGCCGGCCCACGTGCTTTCCCCTTGAATCGAGTAGAAAATCTCGTTGACCTTCAGTGTGTTCATGAGGCGGAAGCGGGTTCGTGGTTAGGCAGCGCGTCCAGTAACTGTTGTGCGGTGCGGTTCAGGACCGGGTGAACGACCAGGGGGTTCAGATCACACAGGGGCTTGAGGACGAACCACCGCTCGTGCATCCTGGGGTGCGGGACGGACAGGCCGGGTTGGTCGATCACCTGATCGCCGAACAGGAGGATATCCAGGTCCAAGGGCCTCGGTGCCTGGAACGGCCGATCGTCTGGGCCGGGGCGGCCGCGGTTGGACTCGATCCGGTGCAGGCAGGCCAACAGGTCACCCGCGGACAATTCGGTCTTGACAACCGCCACAGCATTCAGGAACCTGCCCTGCCCCGAGGGGGCTCCGGGAGCCAACACCGGCTCGGTTTCGTAAATCGGGCTGATCTGAACCGACCGGACCCCGTTTATGGCACGCAGGGCCGACACCGCCGCCAGCAGGTGGCCACGACGGTCACCCTGGTTTGACCCTAACGCGATGTAGGCTTGTGTCTCCACGACGGGATTGTTGCCGGTTATCCCGTCCCGGGCAAACTTCCCCTCTGGGAAATGTCGGCTATTATTGTTCGTTCAAACCGGACACCCCCCACCATGACTACCACGATGCAAGAACTCGATCTCGATGCGATCAACCCGGAACTCGAGGGCGCACCGGCCGAGGACATCGTCCGCTGGGCGTACAAGACCTTCGGCGAGGGCCTGGTCCTGTCCACCAGCTTCGGGATGCAGGCCGCGGTCATGCTCCACCTGGTCACCCGCATCGTCCCGGACATCCCGGTGATCTTCATCGACACCGGCTTCCACTTTCTGGACACCTACAGGTTCGCCGACGAATTAACGAAACGGCTGAACCTGAACCTGAAGGTATATCAGGCCAAAACCAGCCCGGCGTGGACACTGGCCCGCTACGGTAAGCTGTGGGAACAGGGCGTGGACGGCCTGAACAAGCTGGATCAGATCCATAAGGTCGAACCGATGAACCGCGCCCTGAATGAACTGGGCGCCACCGCGACCCTGGCCGGGCTGCGCCGTAATCAGACCGAGTTCCGAAAGAACCTCCCGACGGTCGTCAAACAAGGCGATCGCTACAAGGTCCACCCGATTCTGACATGGTCCACCAAGGACGTGCACGACTACCTCAAGAAGCACGATCTGCCGTACCACCCGCTTCGTGACAAGGACTACGCCTCGATCGGCAACTGGTATGACACCCTTCCCATTACCGCCGATCAGCACGAACGGGAAGGACGCTTCGGCGGCCTGAAACAGGAATGCGGGCTGCACCTGCCGCAAACCAAGGAAGAGGACGAAAGCCGGTTCTCCTCCGGGCTATAACGGTCGTCAACCCATCGGGCATAGTTTGATCTTGATCAGTTTCGCCCTCGTTCGCTGCGTCGCAGCGGGATGGTTCCGGTGCGTAATCGGAACGCCTCGAATCGCCCGGTGTCGCGGTGCCATTTGAAGGCGCTGGATTTGGCGGGTGTCGGTTCGCCCTTGGCTTCGTAGGTCACGACATTCGGTTCGTCGGACCAGAGAATAATCTCGCGCTTGTCCTCTTCGTAGAGCAGGTGATCGCATGTGACGGTGATGTCGCCGGTGAGGATACGGATGCCCCCGTCGGCCCAGACGCGGGCCAGCTCGGGTTTGGGGGCTTCGTCAGACAGCCAGCCGTCGCCGGTTTGCCGTTTCCTTTTCGGTTGTTTGAGTTCCGCCGCCAGGTCCTGGCAATCCAGTTGCAGCCTGTCACCCTTCGGGGACTGGTGCACCATCGCGACGGCCCCTTTCATCAGCATCTCGCCGTGGGTCAGGTCGATGACCAGCCGATCGGACCATTCAAACGCGGTTCGTCCGCGACCGGCCAACTGGATGTTCTGTTCCTTGCTGCCGGGTGACGCCTCGCTTGGCCGTTTATCCGTAATCAGCATGCGTCCCTTGCCGATGACCTGAACCTGCTGGACCGCATCGCCAGTCTCCGACATAGAGGCCGGTCCGGGGTCGGTGAACTCCATGCGGGGTCCCAAGAGATACAGCTCGGTCAGCAGTTGTTCATGCCTGGGCGTGGCATAGCTTCGAGCACGGAAACGCACGCGCGAAGTCATCAGGGCTTTTGCCAACCGACGCCCGCCGGTCCGGCTTGCCTCAAGGGTTGTGTCAGAAGCCGCATCCTCCTTCACAAAAGTCAGGGTCAGGTCGTCACCCATCAACTCGTTGGTGTCCGCCCCATCGACAGAGAGGGTACGGATGTCGCCGAGGAACCGTGCGGTGCCGGCCCGATCGTCGTAATGCATGCTTTTCGCCCAGGTGACCCGGATGGTCTTGCCGGGATCGTCCGGTTCGGGCAGGAAGGCGAACGATCCGGGGCCGGGCACATGAACGGTGCCGGCGTTTTCATCCATGACCAGATGTTGGCCGGCCAGCTGCGCATCTGGTCGAACGATTCGAGCCGGTGACTCGGGTGTGCCGAACAACTCGAGCTGATCCTTGCCGGGATACGCCACCAACCGATCGGCAGCGATAGTGACGTCTTCATGTTTGACAAATGCTGAGACGTTACCTGCCGCGGTCAGCGACTCGACCGCCGGTTTGTCATCGCCATCCGGCGCTTGTTCCAGCAGATTGAGTGTCAGCCGATCAGCGGACAGGTCGAGTTCGTCATAGTCGACTTGGACGCCCCCGATGAAGTCGGCGGATCGGATTGCCTTGATCCGCCCTTCGGATACCGGCACGGCTTTTTCGTCGCCGGATCCGTCATCGTCTTTGAGGTAGAACGACAGGTCGAGCCGATCATTGAACGCCACCGAGATCGGCCGGGCATCAGCGTCGGATACTTCCGGCGAAGTTGCCGCCTCTCCCGAGTGCGATTGGGTTAATGTTCGGCCGCCATCTTTGTCACGTACCAGTCCGGTCAGCGAACCCGGCCCCTGAACGTACCCGATGCCCTTGGACTGATCGATCGACAGCTTGACACCTGCCAGCGACCCGAGGTTGGGCGAGTCGATCTGTACCGGGGTTTCGGGGCTGCCCTCACAGATCAGCCCGGCGGAACGGCTGAGGAACGCAAGCCTCGTCGCACTGATCGACTCGCCTTTGTCAGTCAGCACACTGGCCGGCCTGCCCTTCACCGTCACCATCACGTCATCCGGCCGGTTGAGTTGAGGCGGAGCCTCCAAGGGCGACACGGTCAGCCTGCCGGACCAGGTGATGACGACGTCTTCGTCCGTGAAGTGTGCCAGACTTCGTGGGTCGGATTCGGGTATCTGTCCCAAAGCCGACGCCAAGGCGTGTGCGATGGCCGGGCCGACTGATTCAGCCGAGGCAAGCCGTGTGTCGGACACACTCGCCGGGACGAAGGAAAACCCTTCATCGGTTGTTTCTGAATCGTCCGCCTCCTCGCTCTCCGCCTTGGTGTTGAACACCGCGGAGAGGGTGTCTCCGTTCACGACATACTGATCCTGCCCGACGCGGACCTCGTTCAAGGCTTCAAACGTGGCGAGGTAATACTGAATGCTGTGCGAGGGTGAATCCGCAGCATGATTGTCTGTTTGGGACGTGGGTGATGAGTCCGCTGTTCTTGTGCGGTCAGTGGTCCGTGTATCACGATCCATCCCACTGGCCCGATGGGCCGATGCGGGTCGGGGCCGAGGTGTCTGGCGGGATACATTCGGCTTAGGGATATAGCGTAAGGAATGGCCCTGTTCGATGACCAGCCGTTCCACACGCTGGCGGAGCTGATTGAAGTTCATACTCAGCCCACGGCCGTGAAACTCGACCTGCGGACCGGTGAGGAACAAGGGGCCTTCACTGTCGATCTGCTGCAATTCGAGGTCGAACTCGACCGGTTCCTCGAAGAACATGCGAATCACCACATCACGATCCGATCGGGTATCGACCTCAACGCCCTCAGCAGCTTCGTAGAGCGTGATGACCACATTGCCCCGGAGCTGGCCCTCCTGAGGATGCATGTCGGGGGCGACGATGGTGCCTTCGTCGGCGTCGATGGTCATCTCCCGCCCGGGGGCGAGCTTGATCCGGATCGTCGTCTGCAGCACATCAATGACCCCGGCCGGCTCACGTCGTGGCACGACACGGTCGGCGTACAGCAGAACCCCGCTTTCCTTGACCTGATAGACGATCCCCTCCACCTCGCCGACCGGCAGGCGCTCGTCGCCGCTGTGCTCGGGAAGATAAACCTGGTCATCGACCGGGCCAACCGGGGCGTCCTTGTCAGCGGCACCGGGGCCACCCAGCACGATCGCCAACAGCAGCAGCAGGACCGCGATGCACCCCGCCCCTCCGATCATGAGAACTTTGTTCGGCATAGACACGTAGTTTCAATCCCAGCACCGAAACATGCAAATAGCTTCACCTGCAGGGCCGTCGTGTCGAACAGTTTCCCGGCTGGTCGCCCCGATCGGCGTTGTTTTGTATGATCAACGCCCCACTTGCGTTTCACCCGAAAAAAACGACTTCGGAGAGAGGTTCAGCGATGATCAGTAAGATTTTCAAAGCCTACGATGTTCGAGCCACTTACCCCGACCCGCTGAACGAAGAAGCGGGCTGGAAGGTCGGTTACGCGATCGGCGAGTTCTTCAAGCAGACCAACGGCGGTAAGCCGGGCACCGTGCTGGTCAGTCGTGACCACCGCCCCAGCGCCCCGGCGATGGCGGGGGCTTTGATCGAGGGCCTGCGTGCCGCGGCGATGGACGTGATCGACCTCGGGATGTGCGACACCAGTTTCATGTACTTCGCCGTGCCACACGTCCAAGGCGCGCTCGGCGGCGTACAGACCACCGCCAGCCACAACCCGATCAACTACATCGGTTTCAAGATCTCCGGCCAAGGGGCTAAGCCGATCGGCGTGGACACGGGACTCAAGGAGATCCAGAAAATCGCCGAATCGCTGACCTCCACCGACATGCCGGCGGTCGGCAAGCTCGAAGAGATGAACCTCTGGCCCGAGTACCGCAAACATGTGCTCAAGTTCCTCTCGCCGTTGAAGCGGCCGATCAAGGTCTATGTCGACGCCTGCAACGGGATGGCGACCAAGCTGGTGCCCGAGGTGTTCGGCGACGTGGAGAACCTGACGATCATCAAGGAGAACTTCGAGTTCACCGATCAGTGGGTCCACGAGCCGAACCCGCTGGTGCCCGAGAACATGAAGCCGACGCAGGACGGCGTGGTACGGGAAAAGGCAGACCTGGGCGCCTGCTTCGACGGCGACGCCGACCGTTGTATGGTCACCGACGAGAAGGGGCGGATCATCGGCTGCGATCACCTGACCGCCTGGCTGTGCGGCCATTTCCTCAAGCAGCAGCCCGGCTCGTCGATCGTCTATGACCTGCGATCGAGCAAGGTCGTGGAGCAGACCATCCGTGAACTGGGCGGCAAGCCGGCACGAAGCAAGGTCGGCCACGTGAACATGAAGGCCCTGCTTCGTGAAACCGACGGGATCTTCGGCGGCGAACTGTCCGGGCACTTCTACTTCAAGCACAACAGTTTCGCCGACTCCGGCGCGATCGCCTTTGCGTCGATCCTCAGCGTACTCAGCGAATCCGACAAGCCGATCAGCGAACTGATCGCACCGTTCAAGAAATACCCGCAGTCCGGGGAGATCAACTTTGAGGTCGAAGACAAGCAAGGCGTCATGAACGCGTTGAAGGAGGCTTACGCCAACGATGCGCAGATGATCGACGAGCTGGACGGCGTCACGATCGACTGCTTCGACAACAAAGGCTTCTGGTTCAACGTCCGCCCGAGCAACACCGAGCCGCTGCTGCGGCTTAACGCCGAGGCCAAGGACGACGCCACCCTCAAGGCTCTGCTCGACGAGCTGACCCCGAAACTCGGTAAGCCGGCCGAGGGGCATTGAACCGGCTGCAGCCTCTTTCCAACGGACATCGTCCAAGCCCGCGCCCGCCAAGCGCGGGCTTGTTATTTGGGTGCTTGCCCCGCCCCACCGTTTTCCTGTTGCAGTGTCGCCTTGAAGCCGGCGGCCCGGGCGGCCTGGATCATGGCTTCAGGATCAAACGACGTCGGGTCGGCTTTCAGTTGTGCCAGCGCATCCTCGTAGGACACCTGTGCCTCGAAGACACCGGGCAATTGTTGAGCCTTAACCTCCAGACCGGCGGCACAGGCTGGGCAGGTCATGCCGTCGATCTGATAACGGAAGGTCGTCAGTTGCGTACCCGCCACCCCATAGGCCGAAGCGCCGCCACCGAATGCCCGGACCAGCGGTGGGCTGTAGTACGGGAACAATACAAACACGAAGACGATGAACGCGGCGGCCCAGAACATGGCGCGGTTGAAACGTTGGGCCTTGTCACGGTTCGCGGCACAACAGCCCCCATCCGGCTGGCACGCAGGCTTGCGAATATAGACGGCATAGAACCCTGCCAGCAACAGCACGACTGAGCCAACCAGCAGGTATGGCCGCGCCGGCTCGAAGAAACCGGCCACACCACCGGCCGAAACCCCCAACCCGATCAACACCAGCGGCACCCAGCAGCACGCCGACGCCAGGACCGCAGCGACCACCGATCCGAGCACCGTCACCGCCACCGGAGAGTTGCCCCGGGCAGGCTGGCGGGGAGCCGTGTGCGGATGACCTAGCTGCAAGGATGCCGGTGGTGTCTTGTCGGCGCCAGCCTGTTCGCCCAACGCTTCGCGGATGGCCTGTTCGATCATGGTTTCCGGGGGCAGGCCTTCGCCGGCATAGGTGCGGCAACTAAACCCGTATTTTGCGTTCTCCCGGCAGGCCGAGTCGATGTCGCGGCCGTTGATCAGGATGGTGGGCGAGCCCAGAAACTTCAACGCGGCGGCATCGTCTTCGGGTGTCACACGGACCTGGACCACTTCGGCGTCCACACCCATCTGCCGGACCAATTCTTGCACACGGGTCACGGCCGGTAGGTGATTCGGACAGCCCTCAAAGTACAGAATCTCAATCTTCATGGTCAACACTCGGGCATGCTGGAGGATGGTTTGTTTACTCCGTCCGCAAGGGGCACTGGTCCGCACAGACCCTGTCACCGGTCAGCGGGCAATCAATCCTGCCCGGGCAATCTGTGCGAATGCCTTCCCCCGCGCGCGTCACCGCCACCCATCCGGCGCTCAAACCTAACAACACCAACAAACTTGTGATCAGAATCTTCTTCATGGCTTGGCTCCTTTCTTTGATACACCGGTATCTTCCATTGCCTGAAGGATCGGGCATTGGTCCGAATCCCTGCCGTTGTCACATTGATCGATCAACGCAAGCAAAGCCCTGTGCATAGCACGCAGGGCATGAATCCGGGATTCGATATCCTGAACCTTGACTTCGGCACGCTGCCGGATGTCGTGACAGGTCGCCTCAGGGGTGTTTTTCAGCTCCAGCAGTTCCTTGATTTCCTTGAGTGTGAATCCAAGTGTTTTCGCGCGGAGGATGAATCTAAGCCGTTGCAACTCTTCGTCCCCGTATCGACGGTAGCCGGACGCTGACCGGGAGGCGGGAGACAACAGTCCCCGCCGCTCGTAATACCGAACCGTCTCCACTTTCACACCCGTCCGACGGGCCAATTCGCTCACCAGAACTTCGACCATGGCAACCGCTCCATTCCTACATGACTATACGGCCCGTACCTAGGTACGGGGTCAAGCCTGAATCTCAGATATACTGAAAAAATCAGCCATTAACCGGCTGCCACAGCCACTTTGGTAATTAGCAAGACCCGGCAGACAGCGTTAAAGTAATGCGTTTGCGAGACCTGCACAGTTTCCAGGCCAGGAGTTCACATGACCCCAAAACAAGTCCTGCAACTGGTCAAGACCCGCAAGATCGAGTTTGTGAGCTGTCGGTTCATGGACTTCCCGGGTTTGTGGCAGCACATCACCTTCCCGGCCGGGGAGCTGAAGGAATCCAGCTTCAAGCAGGGGTTCGGCTTCGACGGATCGTGCATCCGAGGCTGGGAAGCGCTCAACGAACAGGACATGTTGATCGTACCGGTGGCGGACACCGCCCACGTCGATCCGTTCGCCCAGCACCCCACGCTGTCATTGATCTGCGACGTGAAAGACCCGGTGACCAAGAAACAATACTCACGCGATCCGCGGTCGATCGGTCGGAAGGCGGCTGAGTACATCAAAAAAGCGGGCATCGCGGACAAGGCGATGTTCGGGCCGGAGATGGAGTTCTTCGTCTTCGACAACGTGCACTATGGGCAGGAGGTCAACCGGGCGTCGTACCGGGTGGATTCCACCGAGGGCTGCTGGAACAGCCTGCGGGATGACCCGGCCAATCTCGGCTACCAGGTCCGTCGTAACGAGGGCTACTTCCCGACCCCGCCGATGGATTCGCTGGTCGACCTGCGTTCGCAGATGTGCAAGGTGCTGGCGGAGTTGGGCGTCCCGGTGGAAGGACATCACCACGAGGTCGCCACGGGCGGGCAATGTGAGATCGACCTGGAACACCAGGACCTGCTGCGCATGGCTGACACGTGCATGCTGTTCAAGTACGTCGTCAAGAACGTCGCGGCGCAGCACGGCAAGGTCGCCACGTTTATGCCCAAGCCCCTGTTCATGGACAACGGCTCCGGGATGCACACCCATTTTTCCATGTGGAAATCAAGCAAACCGTTGTTCCCGGGCAACCACTACGCCGGGCTGTCGCGCATCGGGCTGTACGCCATCGGCGGGCTGCTGAAACATGCCAAGAGCCTGCTGGCGTTCACCAACCCGACCACCAACAGCTACAAACGCCTGGTCCCCGGTTACGAAGCCCCCGTGAAACTGGTTTATTCCTCTCGCAACCGGGCCGCGGCGATCCGCATCCCGACCTATTCACCCGACCCCAAGTCCAAGAGACTGGAGATCCGCTTCCCCGACTCATCCTGCAACCCCTACCTTGCATTCGCAGCGATCACGATGGCGGCGGCTGACGGGATCCGCAACAAGATCGACCCCGGCAACCCACTCGACAAGCTATTTGAAGAACTGGAACCTCACGAGTTGGAGCCGATCGACTCGGCCCCCGCGGACCTCGAACAGGCGCTGGCTGCGCTCGAACAGGATCACGACTACCTCTTGGAAGGCAACGTGTTTACCCGCGAGGTCGTGCATTACTGGATCAAGTACAAGCGTGAAAACGAGGTGGACGAGTTACGTCATCGTCCTCATCCGCATGAATTCACGATGTACTTTGATATCTGATTGTGATGGCCGATTGCCTACCAAGCTGATAACCAACGCTCACACCCCGTTTTAATTACCTGACACCCAGCCTTATGCCTGATCCTCAACCACAACCGCACCTGGTCCACTACATCCCCATCGCCACCACACTGATGTCGATCGTGTTTACCACGGTCCTGGCACGGCGTTTTATCCAGCGGGGAGGTATGCATTTCTTCTGGTGGGGCCTGGGCGTGGCGTGTTACGGATTGGGAACGGCATTGGAAGCGGCGATCACGCTGTTTGGTAATTCGCCGTCTCTTAATAAAGCGTGGTACATCGCCGGGGCCTTGCTTGGCGGGTACCCCTTGGCGCAGGGAACGGTCTATCTGCTGCAACCAAGACGGCGTGCCCACATCCTCACCGCGCTGACCGTGCCTTTTATCGTGGTGATGTCGGTGCTGGTGGCGATCTCACCGACCGACATGGAAGCCTTGCTGCCGCACAAGCCCGGCGGCGCAGCACTGGGCTGGCAGTGGATCCGGCCTTGGACGCCGTTGATCAACTCGTATGCCGCGGTGTTCCTGATCGGCGGTGCGATCCTGAGCGCTGTCCGCTATGCCAAACGAACCGACACCAGGCATCGGATGATCGGCAACATCCTCATCGCCATCGGCGCGATCCTGCCGGGCGTCGGCGGCGGGATGGCCAAGGCGGGCATGGTCGAAGCGCTTTACATCGGTGAGTTCCTCGGCCTGATTCTCATCTGGCTGGGTTACGCCGCCTGCGTCTCCTCGCCGACTCAGAAGCCTGACTTAGCACAAGCAGGTTAACCCCTCTCCGCATAAAACAGATCCGATAATACCCGCCCTCATATTCATGGCAATGGTCCATATCGTACCATTCCATAAAGATAAGGCGAGCTTGCAGCATAGGGCGATGCAATAATATGAAATTTGCCATTGCGCCCTACTTTCCCAGATATAACAAGTATCCCGATCATTGATCCGATGATATTACGTGTTGACATCTTCAGGTCTGGATGCGAGAGACATCATGCGAGATTCACCGGATAGTTCATCTTCTAGGCTGTACAGTAGCCGGCTAACTGAAAAACTCGCCAACGAGGCCGAGATGCTAGAACCGGTTTCAAAACTGCCTCAGCGTAATCAATAGGCACGCGACGTGGAAG
>CAZJCN010000084.1:0-10474 GCA_964544195.1 uncultured Phycisphaeraceae bacterium
ACGGCGATATCGCCAACTGGTCCACGGGCGAGCCGGACGCCATCCCCGCGGTCGGCGGCGCGATGGACCTGGTGCAGGGCGTGAAGCAGATCTTCGTCATCACCCAACACACGACCAAAACCGGCGAGCCCAAGCTGGTCGAACGTTGCACCTACCCGTTGACCGGGGCCGGGGTGGTGTCCCGCGTGTATACCAACCTGGCCGTCATTGACATCACCCCACGGGGATTTGAGCTGATTGAATTGGCGCCGGGCGTGTCGATTGACGAAGTAAGAGAACAGACCGCCGCTCCGGTCCTGTCTCCTGCCGGGCGAGGATCACAGGCTTAACCAGACACGGAATTCAAAATGACCGACGTATACCTATGTGACGGCATCCGAACCCCATTCGGCCGATACGGCGGATGCCTCGCGGCCGTACGCACCGACGACCTCGCCGCTATCCCCATCCGCGCCCTGATGGAACGCCACCCGGACGTGGACTGGGCGGCGCTTGATGACGTCGTGCTCGGGTGTGCCAATCAGGGCGGCGAAGACAACCGGAACGTGGCCCGCATGAGCGGTCTGCTAGCCGGTCTGCCCCCCGAAGTCCCGGCCATCACGCTCAATCGGCTCTGCGCGTCGGGCCTGAACGCCGTCGGCAGTTGTGCCGCCGTGATCCGCGCCGGGGAGGGTGACCTGATGATCGCCGGCGGCGTCGAGAGTATGTCACGCGCACCTTTCGTCATCGGCAAATCGGAAACCGCGTTCGGCCGACAGCAGACCATGTACGACACCACCATGGGGTGGCGGTTTATCAATCCGAAGCTGGACGAACAGTACGGCACGGAAACGATGCCCGAAACCGCGGAGAACCTGGCGCGTGAATTCAATATCAGCCGTGAGGATCAGGACCGGTTCGCATGCTGGAGCCAGTCGAAAACCGCACAGGCCCAGGCCGACGGCCGACTCGCGCGGGAGATCTGCCCGGTGACCGTCCCGCAACGCAAGCAGGACCCGATCATCGTGGATAAAGATGAGCCGCCGCGTGAAACCGTGTTGTCGAAACTGGCGCAACTCAAGCCGATCTACCCCGGCGGGACCGTGACCGCGGGCAATGCCTCCGGCATCAATGACGGTGCAGCAGCCCTGTTGATCGCCTCCGAGCATGGTGCCGAAAGACACGGCTTGAAGCCCGTCGCCCGGGTGCTTGGTATGGCGGTGGCCGGGGTGTTGCCGAGGATCATGGGCACCGGCCCCATCCCCGCGACACGAAAACTGCTCAAGCGTCTGAACCTGACGCTCGACGATTTCGACATTATCGAACTGAACGAGGCCTTTGCGGCTCAGGCGCTGACATGCCTGCGTGAATTGGGGCTGGCGGATGATGACCCGCGTGTAAATCGGCGGGGCGGCGCGATCGCGCTCGGCCACCCGCTGGGAGCCAGCGGCGCACGTCTGGCGCTGACCGCGATGGACCAGATCCGTGCCGGCGAAGGCAGGCGCGCCCTGTGCACCATGTGTATCGGTGTCGGCCAAGGGCTTGCCTTGGCGATCGAGAAAGTCGAGTAATGTCGGCTATGCAGCGCATCCTCCACGCACTTCACGACGCGCGTCAGCGGTATGCCGAGGCCAACCCCAACAGCCGGGAAGCCGACCGTCTCGCCGAACGCTATCTGCCCGGCGGCAACACCCGAAACGTGCTGTACCACGAGCCGTTCCCGTTGACCATGACCCGTGGCGAAGGGGCGGAGCTGATCGACCTTGACGGCCACCGATACCTGGACTGTGTCGGTGAGTTCTCTGCCGGATTGTTCGGCCACTCCGATCCCGTGATCAAGTCGGCCATCCATACGGCACTGGATCAGGGCATCGCCATGGGGGCCTCGACCAATTACGAGCGTGAGCTGGCCCGGCTGCTTTGTGAACGCTTCCCTTCCATCGATCGGCTGCGATTCTGTAACTCCGGCACGGAGGCGGGCCTGATGGCGATTACCACCGCGAGACTCGTCACCGGCCGGGACAAGATCCTCGTTTTCAACGGCGCTTATCACGGCGGAGTCATCAAGTTCCCCACCGGCCTGTCACGGTTTAACGTTCCCTACGACTACGTCCTGGCGGAATACAACGATATCGAAGGGACCGCCGAACTGATCCGTGAAACCGGCGAGCAACTCGCCGCCGTGATCGTCGAGCCGATCCTCGGGGCGGGGGGATGCATCCCGGGAACTTTTGCGTTTCTTCAGATGCTCAGGCGGATGACGAACGAAGTCGGTGCACTGTTGATTTTTGATGAAGTCAAAACCGCCCGCCTCGGTTCCGGCGGCGTGCAGAAGATACTCGGGATCACCCCGGACCTGACCACACTCGGCAAGATCATTGCCGGGGGGCTGCCTACCGGTGCGTTCGGCGGCCGGGCGGAACTGATGGACTGCTATAACCCCAAACACCCCGACTCATGGAAACACGCCGGCACGTTCAACAACAACATCTGTTCCATGGCTGCCGGCTGCACCGCGATGGGTGAGGTCTTCACACCCCGACGGGCTGACGACTTTTTCGCTTGGTCCGAAACACATCGGCAGTCGATCAATCAGCTGTTCCGGGATAAGTCCGTCCCCATGACCTGTACCGGAGCGGGTTCGATGATGGCGGTCCACTTCACAGCCCGCCCGTTGGAACGGCGCGTAACCAAGAGCGATGAAAGCCTCGCCCTTAACGCACTGTTGCACATGGAACTGTTGCTGGAAGGCGTGTTGATCTGTAGCCGGGGCGACCTGTTCCTCTCCCTGCCGATGACCGATGCGCACGTGGATCGCGTACGCGACGCCTTGGCCGGTTTTATCGATCGGCATCACGATGTGATCACGTCAGCCATCACCGTGGATTAAGCCCGTCCGTGTTGCTTTTGACCTGTAAAAAGTCCAGATACTAGTGAGGCACTTCCTTGACCGCGTTGCGGTTCCATGCCGGGACGCGGACCTGGATGTATCCTTCCCGCTTGACCACAGCCTGACACGCCAGCCGGCTGTTCAATGCCACGCCCGGCGCCTCGTCCACCCGGTCCAGCTCCTCGTCACTGGGCTCGTCGAAGCATTCCTCACCCTTTTCGATGTAAACGTGGCAGGTCGAGCAGGCACATACGCCACCGCAGGCGTGCTCGATGTTGATCCCGTGGTCGAGCGCCAGTTCGAGGATCGATTCGCCGATCGCGGCCTTCAGCTCAACCTCGCTGTCCTGTTTGCCGGTCAACGATTCCGGGTCCTCCAGCACGAACTTCACGGGGACGATCTCCGGCCCAAGCTGCTTGTCACTGGCTTTCATGTGCATCGTCTAAGACTCCGTCCGGCCCAAGGGGGCCTTGAGTATCGCGGGTTATCCGTGTGCATTGTAGGCACAGACTTAAAGCGGGGTAAGCGATCTTTTGAACTCGCCTCATAGAGACCATGGCCCAATTTTTGATCTTCGCCCGGCAGAGCGGATAAGCTGATCCGCATGAATGATCATCTCCCCGAAGGTCGGCCCGACATCGACGAACAGATCACGGAAGTCAAGACGACGGCATTATGGTGGGTGTTCCACCCGAGCCGAGCCGCGCTGGCGATCACGGTGGCGTCTCTGGTCGCGGCCCTGCTGGTCGGGTGGTACGTCAAACCGTCGTGGAGCATCCAACGCACCGCCTTGGACGTTCATACCAACGAACAGGGCGAACTGGTCTATACCGTGCGTGGCAAGCCCGTGAAACTCAAACAGGCGGTCTCGGCGGATCAGGCCCACCTGACGCCGGAAAAGCTCGCTGCCCTGCCTCCCGGCGAGCTGCCGGAGGTGACCAGTGAAATCGTTGTCAGCGAAGAAATCGTCGAAGGAGAACCGACACCGGTTTATCACCGGGTTACGGTGGCCCGACATTGGGGCGCGTGGTCGCTTCTACCCGCGGCGTTCGCGATCACGATGTGCCTGCTGACCAAGGAGCCCCTGACCGCGCTGTTCGGAGGGATCGTCGTCGGTGCGTTGATGCTGCAGCAATATGACCTGACCGGTGAAGTGCTGCTGCCGAGTCTCGCATCATTGAACGCCGCCAGCGTGCTGTTGTTGTACCTCTGGCTTCTCGGCGGGTTGATGGGTATCTGGTCGCGGACCGGCGCAGCGCAGGCGTTTGCACGGTTCATGACGCGGCACTTCGTGCGTGGGCCGAAGTCCGCCAAGTTCGTCGCCTGGCTGTTGGGCGTGGTGTTCTTCCAGGGCGGAACCGTCAGCACGGTGCTGGTGGGGACGACGGTCAAACCGATCGCCGATGAGCAGCGGGTCAGCCACGAGGAGCTGTCTTACATTGTCGATTCCACCGCCAGCCCGATCGCGTCGGTGTTGGCGTTCAACGCCTGGCCGGCGTACGTGCAGGGATTGATCTTCGTGCCCGGCGTGGCGTTTCTTGCGACGGAAGCCGACCGACTCAAGTTCTTTTTCAAGAGCGTGCCTTTGAGCTTCTACGGCATCTTCGCGGTGCTCGGAACATTGCTGTTGGCATTCGATAAGGCGCCATTGCTGGGTAAGCGGTTCCGTCGGGCGATCCGCCGAGCACGTGAAACCGGCCAACTCGACGAGCCCGGGTCCAGCCCGCTCAGTTCCAAGGAACTTCAGGCCAGTCATGTTCCGGCGGGCTACACGCCGCGGGTCATCGAGTTCTTTCTGCCCTTGGCGGTCCTGCTGGCGATCGCGATCGGGACGTTTGTCAGTTCCGGTTCCCCGAACGTGCAGTGGGCGTTCGGCGTGGCGTTGTTGCTCTCCGCCGCGATGGCGCTGGTCCGAGGCATGAAACTAGCCGACCTGATCGAGGGACTTGGCGAAGGCTTGAAGGGTGTGGTCGTGGCATCGGTGATCCTGATGCTGGCGATCACGCTCGGTTCGATCAGCAAGCAGGCGGGCGGCGGGTTGTATCTCGTTGATCTGCTCGGCGAAAAGATCCCTTACTGGCTGTTACCCGTGGCGTTGCAGTTGTTGACGATGGTGATCGCGTTTTCGACCGGCACAAGCTGGGGAACTTACGCCGTCGCTTTCCCATTGGGGATGCCCTTGGCATGGGCGGTGGCCCAACACCAGGGACTGGAGCACCCGATGCTGTTCATGATGGTCTGTTTCGCCACGATCCTGAACGGCAGCGTCTATGGCGACCAGTGCTCGCCGATCTCAGACACCACCGTCCTCAGCGCCATGACGACCGGTGCGGACCTGATGGATCATGTCAAGACGCAATTAATCCCTGCGACCGCCGCCGCGACATTGGCCGCCATCGGCTGGACCCTGACCGTGGTCTTGTTTGTGTAATGCACGATGACACGATCAACATCACGACGACCGACCCGATCCGGGGTTACAGCCCGATCGGCTACGGGGTATGATCCTGATATGGTGCAGACAGTGCCGAATACACCGGATACGCTGCTCGCCCCGATGCCCACACGGAAACTCGGCGGCACCGGCTGGCAGGCGTCGGTGTTGACGCTCGGTGGGGTGAAGTGGGACACACTGATTTCTGAAACGGAAGCTGTCGGGCTGATCCACCGCGCGATCGAGTTGGGCGTCAACACATTCGACACTGCCGCCAGCTACGGCAACGGCCAAAGCGAAGAACGCCTCGGGCTTGCACTGCAAGGTCACCGCGACAAGGTCTTTGTCAGCACCAAGACCGGCAAGCGTGATTATGATGGCGCCAAGGCGGATATCGAACAGTCACTCAAACGCCTGCGCACCGACCGCATCGACCTTTACTTCATTCATAGTGTTGAAGGCGATGATGACACGAACAACGTGATCGCAGGCCAAGGTGTCCTTAAGGCGTTGCACGAGTACCGTGACGCCGGTCACATCAGGCACATCGGCGTGTCCGGGCACTGGTACAAGCACAACATGGCTCGTGTGATACAAGAGTTGGACCTCGATGCCGCGCTGATGCCCGTGGGTCTGTTCAACGAGGCGTACAATTACAGTTACGTCAAGGAAGTGATCCCCGTTGCGAGAAAACACGGCCTGGCGGTGATGGGTATGAAGATCATGGGTGCCGGCCGGGTCAAACACGTGGCCGATGTTGCCCCTTACCTGCGGTTTGCGATCAACCAGGATATCGATACCGCCGTCATCGGCTGTGACTCGATTGAACAGCTCGAACAGAACGTCCGCCTCATCAAGTCGAACCCCGCACCACTTACTCGGGCCGAGGCCGAAGCATTGTTCGACGAAGCCAAAGCCGTGACACAGCAGTGGGACCCGTTGGAGTTCAATTGGGTTCAGCATTACATCTGATCGGCAAGCAAGGAGGTACAGCCATGTTCGTGCATGCCGGTCATCTGTTACAACATGCCATCGGGATCACCTGCCTGATTGTTATGACTGTCGTGCCATGTTTTGGGCAACAGGTGTTTCAGCTAGGCGATGGGCAAGTCACGATAGACGAAGCCACCTTGAGTGTGGTGGTCATGACCGGGCAGGGAGATACTTTTAAGATCTCGTCCCCCTCGCTCGACTGCCATTCCTTTGAACTTGTCCGCGATACGGCCACCGACCGATCCTGGATACTGAAAGACCTCGGCTTAGTGGTCACCGCATCCGTTGACGGCAGCCGGTTGATCATGCACTTCGTCTCCGACCACCCCGGCAGGATAACCTGGCCGATCATCCCACCGGAACACACACTACGGGCTTACATTCTCCCGATGTTTGAAGGCATCTATGCCCCGGCAGATGATCCTGATTGGATGGCGCACCTGGTCAGCCGAAGCCCGATGGATACCACAGCCGACCTGTCCATGCCGTTTATCGGATTGGACTTGGGCAACAAGACAGTGACATACCTGTTCGACACCGTCTTCGATGATCAGATTGTGTTTGAACAGGACGTCGATGGAACATCCGTGTCCGTCACACATACCTTCCAAGACAACTGGGATACCTGGGAATACAAAGTCATCGTCGAGTTGAGCGACCCGTCTCCGATTGCGCCCGCCAAGGCGTATCGCGATTACCTTGCTGAACACGGCAGACTAGTCACGATGCGGCAGAAAATCGTTGACACACCCAAGGCCGAGCGTCTGCCGGGTGCGATTCATGCCTACCTGTGGGATGCCGGTCTGTTCAGCCATATGGATGCGACAGACTGGAAGGGCTTATGTGCGAGGTTGATCGAGGCGGAGCGGTCCGATCAGGACATGCCGGGTAAACGATTGTGGGGTTATTTCAACGATGAAGCCCGCGACGCGGTCAGGCAGATCACACAAGAGCGTTGGCCTTCCAAGTACCTGAAAAGCCTGGTGGCTGAGCAGATCAGTGCGTATCTGGTTGATCGGATCAAGCAGGAAGATGATGCGAATCCCAACGCACGCCGCGCGGTGTTGGGTGACTTCTGCCGAGCGTTTGCCGGGCAGGTTCGCCCTTATCAAGATTGGGGCGACGGCATTTCTATCGGTCTGTTGGACGAGCTGTACCAGGCGGGGATTGACTGGGCGGTACTTTGCTTGGGAAACCTTCGAGGCGCGGATTACAAACCACAGGTGGCCGAGCACGCCGACGCATTAGGCTTCCTGTTCGGCCCCTACGATTCCTATCACAGCATTCATCCGCCGGACGCACACCCGGATCAGACTTGGGAAACCGCACAGTTTGGTTGGGAGCTTTTCAGAAGCGGGGCGATCGTCAACCGTGACGGCAGCAAAAGCGCCGGGTTCAAACAGCGTGGTTATCATCTCAGCCCATTGGCCGCCCGACCTTATGTGGAGCAGCGCGTTAATGAATACATGGCCCGGGTTCCTTTCAATGCGGTCTTCGTTGACTGTGACGCCTACGGCCAGTTCTTCGATGACTACCACCCCGAACACACCGCGACCAAACAGGATGACATGCTCGCTCGGCTTGATCGGCTTCGCTGGCTGAACCGGGCACACGGGCTGGTTGTTGGCAGTGAAGGCGGCAGCGCTTATGCCGTGCCGGTTATCCATTTTGCCCACGGCATGCTCACCCCGGTCATCGGCTGGGGGGACCCCGACCTCAAAGACCGCAGCTCCCCCTACTACAAGGGGGCCTACTACCCGCCCGACGCCCCGGCGACATTTGTTAAACAGGTCCCGCTCAAACCGTCATATCAGAAGTTCTTCTACGACCCACGCTACCGGCTTCCGCTGTATCAGGCCGTCTTCCACGATGCCGTGGTGACCACCCATCACTGGGGCAACGCCAGCCTGAAATTCAAAGATCAGGTCGCTACTGTCGCGCTGCTGGAACAACTTTACAATGTCCCCCCGTTGTACCACCTCAACCACGCCGAGTGGAAGAAACACAGAACTCATATCCTGTCACACTATGCTTTCTTTTCTCCGCTGCACCGTGAACTGGCGACTCAGGCAATGACCGATTTCCATTGGCTGACAGACGACCGCCTCGTGCAGCAGACCACTTTTGCGGATGGGACACGGATCATCGCCAACTTCCGGGAAGAGCCGGTCGTTGTGTCGGGCATCGAACTGCCTGCACGAAGCGTGGTCGCGATTCGGCCGGACAACACCATGAGCGTTTACACGCCGTAGCAACACAACACTTCACCATACCGCGATCTGTCGGGGCCTTAACCGAAATCTAACCATTTACTGATGGTTCTCTGACATTCAACGGCTATGTTTCTTCAGCGTCCGACGTTATTCATGCCGATCGGCGTTTATTCATACAATATGAGACAGTTGATTCATGCTGGACACACGAACCCTCAGCCGTAACAAGAAACGAATGGGCGCTTCCTCCGATCGACAACCCTCCCTGCTGGTCGTTGAAGACGAATTGGACCTGCTCGAAGTGCTCCGGTTCAGCCTTGCGCGTGAAGGTTTTGAGGTTCGTACCGCCACCAATGGCGAAGACGCGATCCGGCTTGTACGCCAGCACAAGCCCGACCTGATCGTGCTGGACCTGATGCTGCCCACGATTGACGGCCTGTCGGTCTGCCGGGCGCTTCGCAGGCACGAACAGACCCGCGACATTCCGATTGTGATGCTGACCGCCAAGGGGGAGGAGACGGATATCGTCAAGGGGCTGGAAGCGGGTGCGGATGATTACGTCACCAAACCGTTCAGCCCGAAGGTTCTGCTCGCGCGGATCCAGGCCGTGCTACGACGCGCCCAACCTGATTCCGACCGTAACTCGCTTGAGGTAGCGGGGATTCTTTTGGATCCTGACCGACACGAAGTGGTCGCGGACGGCCGACCGGTCGAGTTGACCGCCACCGAGTTCAACCTGCTTCGCTTGTTGATGTCACGCCCGGGGCGGGTGTATACCCGACAGCAGATCATCGAGTCGATCCATGACGGCTATGCCGCGGTCACGGACCGCTCGGTGGACGTGCAGATCGTTTCCCTTCGCCGAAAGCTCGGACCCCTTGGCTCACATGTCCAGACCGTGCGCGGCGTCGGCTACCGATTCGGCGAGTAACACGAATACGTTATCGAGTCCCCGGCTCCTCTCTTTAGAGTGATCGGGGCTGCGCCGGTACGATATACCTATGCTCCTCTTCCTTCAGGCTTTCATCGTCACACTTGAGGACAACACAGACGCTGTCCTTGGGTTCCTGATCGGAGCCGCTGCTGTCGGTTGGGTGGCATGGTTGATGAGACGCCGGGTCTATCGCCTTTTGCGTATCCTTCGCCGACACGTGGACCGGCTTGGTTCGGGGGACCTGCGACAGCGGTTGTCCCTGCCCGGCCCCCCCGAGCTTGTGGAATTGACCGAGGCGTTGAACCGCATGGCCCTGCAACTGGCGGATCGTCTGTCCACCGCCATCCGCCAGCGCAATGAACTGGGTGCCGTCGTCGGCTCCATGGTCGAGGGGGTGTTGGCGATCGACAACGACCAGCGCGTGTTGAGCCTGAACCCGGCGGCCTGCCGGATGCTCTCGCTCAATCCCAGCTCAACCATCGGCCACAGCGTTTACGAAGTGATCCGTAACGCGGACCTGCACGAAGTAATCCGACAGGCCTTGAAACAGGATGGCATCGCTTCGGGGGAAATGACACTCACCCAGCCTGTGGTCACGGACACCGGCCGAACAGGTGAAACCCGCACCATACAACTTCAAAGCGCTGCCCTTTACGACGAGCAGGATCGGCGGATCGGTATGGTGCTGGTCTTACACGACGTGACCCAGCTCCGACGACTGGAATCCGTGCGTCGGGATTTTGTGAGCAATGTCTCCCACGAGGTCAAGACGCCGGTCAGCGCAATCAAGGCCGCGGTCGAAACCCTGCGAGAGATGGCCGACGACCTCGACACGGACCGTCAACGATTCCTCGAGATCATCGCCCGTCAGGCGGACCGGTTGGCTGCGATCGTTGATGACCTGTTGAGTCTGGCGAGAATCGAACAGGGCGAACAGGCGGAGTTACGGAATGTTAAGCCTGCACCGATTTGGCCCGCGGTGCATGCCGCGATCGAAACATGCCAGGCCGCGGCCGATAGCAAACAGATCA
>CAZJCN010000085.1:0-10218 GCA_964544195.1 uncultured Phycisphaeraceae bacterium
CCTTCGCCAGCCCGCCGGCGTTCTTCCCGAACCTCGACATCCTCAGCGTGGAGGATTTTCACGATAACCCGTCTCTGCCCAGCAGTACCCCCGGGGCATTATTCCTTTCCGGAGATATTTCCAATAACGGAACCACGCTCAATAATCTGGACATGTTCCTGGATACGGGGGCGCAGGTCACGGTTGTATCTGAACTCACCGCTTCTAACCTGGGCTTCGACGTGGTACTGGATACGCCCGATTTCACCGTGGAGATCCAGGGGGCGGGCGGCGTGGTGGTGGACGTGCCGGGGTTCTTCGTCGAGTCGTTTAATCTCGATACCGTCGGCGGGGCGTTCACGCTGACGAATGTGCCGGTGATTGTGCTCGACGTGCCGGACCCGCGCGACGGCATCAACCCCGTTCCGGCGATCGTTGGAACCAACCTCTTCACCGATCGCAACATCGTCATCAACCCCGAACCCGGGAACGCTTATCTGGCGATCAGTGACGTGGTGACCGTTACCGGCGACCTGAACTCCGACGGTTTTGTTGGCATCGACGACCTGAATATCGTGCTTTCCAACTGGAACCAGAACGTCACCGAAGGCTACCTTTTCTCCGGCGACCCGACCGGCGACGGCTTCGTCGGCATCGAAGACCTCAATATCGTCCTCAGCAACTGGAACAACGGCACACCGCCGACCACAGTGGTTCCGGAACCGGCCACGCTGCTCGGGGTCGCGTCGTTGGGGATTCTCCTGCTTGGACGGCGCGCTGCCTGATCAATACATCCTGACGGACCCGATGCTTGATGCACGCAGATGATTCTTGGGTGTATGATGTCCACCGGATTCATCTCGTGCTTCGGAGTTGAGTATGATTGGTGCGGGGTATCTTCATCGGGTGTTGTTATGTCTTGGCTGTTGGTTTGTGCTTTCACATGCTGGTCACCCCGTATTGGCTGAGGCTTGGCCCGGCTTCGTTCTCAGTCCTCATTTCGACGAGCAGGTTCGGGTTATTCATCTGGGCGAAAAGGGCGACGGGATCCGTGCCATACTGATCGCTCCGAATGCACAGCAGATTGATCCGGGCCGACCCACACGACTGATCGTGTTCGCCACACCCAACGGGAACACTGCCGAGCAGACGTTGGGATGTCGTATGGCCGAGGGACGTGACTGGCACTACGACATCCAACACATCGCGGCACAATACCGGATTGTGCGTACTGAGAATCAACGGGAAAACCAGTTGTTGGCGTGTGTTCAACCCGATGTGCTGAGCTGGCCTCGGTGGCGTTCTCAACGCCCTGATAATGCGCAACGCATCCATAGCCTGATCCAGAAACTGTGCGAGTTAATCCCTATAGAGGTATCACGCATTACACTCGCGGCTCATTCCGGCGGGGGGAGCTTCATTTTCGGATTCATCAATGGGGCCGAACAGATCCCCGACATGGTTGACCGGATTGTTTTTCTGGATGCTAACTACAGCTACAGCGACGAAGAAAAGCACGGCAACAAACTCCTCGAATGGCTTAAACGCACCTCTCGTAACCGATTGATCGTGCTGGCTTATGATGACCGGGAAATCACCTACAAGGGAAAGAAGGTCGTCAGCGAAACCGGTGGAACCTATCGTGCGACCCACCGTATGATCGAGCGATTCAAACGCGACGCTCGTATCGCCCGTGATGCCTTGGCGGGTTTCGACAGATATCGAGCGATCGACGGACGCGCGATATTTCTCATCCACCCGAACCCCGACAACATCATTCTCCACACCCGCATGGTCGGAGAAATGAACGGCCTGGTCTATGCCTTGACCGCAGACACACCTGAGGAAAACCTGAGTCAGACACTCGGAGGCCCACGGGCTTACATGGCCTATGTGCAGCCCGATCCCGTTGGTATCGAACGCCATCAACCTGAGAAATCCACACATCCAGGCCCGACCATCCCACCCCGGCCTGACGGCGCCCTCGGCGGACACGCGTTGCTTAAAACACTGGCGACACTACATCACGCTGATCGAGACCGGGCGATACGAGAAGAGCTGTTAAGGGGAAACGTGCCCGACTTTCTGCGGCGCTTTGTCGCTGTGCATGTCCGGGCCAAAATCGCCGACGACTCCGAGCTCTCGGGCATCTGTTACGTGTCGCCGGATTACCTGGCTGTGGGCAGTGATGATGATTTTGTCCGTGTCCCGGTGACGCCCATGACAGCGCAGGCAGTGGCGGACGCGTTCGGGTGCACACTGCCGACGCCAAAACTTGTGGACGAGATCTACCTTCAGGCGGCTGTGAAGCTGCCCCCGTTGCCGTTAACGGAAGATCGTGAGTCCGTGACCTCGTTCCTGCAACACAACGGCCTGATTGAATGGCAGCGACAAGGGCAACCGCTCGGCCGACTCGTCGCAGGCATCAAGAAAGATATCGTGCTGACTAACCGCCTAAGTGAAAAGCCCAACCGGGTGGCCATCTATGGCTGGCACCGCCTCAACGGCAAACCGATCCAGCCGTTGTACGTCGGGCATGTCGATACCTATGTCGATTACAGCCACGGCGTCCGGCTGATCCTCAAGACCATGCACGTTAAGGATGAAGCAGTATCCGTCGATTCCGTTCTGTCGGACCAGAAGCTGTCGAACCTTCTCAGTAACGAAGGTGTCATCACCCATACACGATACTGAACGAGCATCTTTTCACATGCCCAGTTCCCAGTCCCGGGCCAGCTTCTCCGCTTCTCGCATCGCGCGCAGCACGTTTCCGCCCATGATCTTGCGGACGTCGTCTTCCGTGTATCCACGGTCCAACAGCGCCTGCGTGATATACGGATAACAGGAAACATCTTCCAGCTGCGCGGGCAATTTACTGACCCCGTCATAATCCGAACCGAGCCCGACGTGGTCCACCCCGGCGATCTTGACGATGTGGTCGATGTGATCGATCACGTCGTGGATTGTCCCGGCCGGGTAGGGGTGTGCCTCTTTCCATGCCTTGCGTGCCGCTTGGTATTCGTCTTCGTTTGGATATTGTTTACGCAATCGACGCTCCACGTCGAACATCTCCGCCATCATCTTCGCTGCGGTCGGCTCGACATAGCCGGAGAAAAAATTGACCATCACCACACCGCCGTTGTCACGGATCATTTTCAAGACGTCATCAGGCACATTACGGTCATGCTCAGCTATCGCGTAAGCCCCCGAGTGCGACGCGATCACCGGTGCACGACTCACCAGCAACACCCGTCGCATGGCGTCGGCTGAGATATGAGAAATATCCACCAGCATGCCCAGCCTGTTCATTTCGATCACGACCTGATCGCCGAAGTCGGACATCCCACCGCTGATCGGTTCGTCCGTGGCCGAGTCGCACCACGTCAGGCTGTCCGCGTGCGTCAGTGTCATATACCTCACACCGAGTTTATGGAACATCCGAAGCACACCCAGCGAGTTTTCGATCGCGTGTCCGCCCTCGACACCGATCAGGCAGGCGATACGACCTTCACGATGGATCCGTTCGATATCATCAACCGTGTACGCCATCTCGAACGTGTCCGGGTAACGATCAGCCATGCGATGGATCAGGTCGATCTGTTCCAGAGCAAAGCGCGTGGCGCCGCCCAGCTTGTCGTATTTCGGCGGAACATAAGCGGACCAGAACTGCGCCCCGAGGCCGCCGGCCTTCAGTCGAGGAATATCCGTGTGCAGCTGCGGTTGGGGCAGAGCAATATCCAGCACATCAAACGACGACTCGGCACGCTGACGAATCCGGTAGGGCAGGTCGTTGTGGCCGTCGATGACGATGCACGAGGCATGAACGCGTCGACCTTCTTCCGTCAACACGATCGGACCATGTTTTGCATGACTGTCAGTTTGAGCATTCAGCACGGCTGAAGAACACAACAGCAGCATCACCACCATGGATGAGCACAGGATATACATGGATTGTTTCAACGCCGGGTTCCTTACAAGAGTTCAGTTATACCGCCCATGCACCTGACCGAACGGTCGGCGCAGAATAGTGTCATTGTAATGCGTTGTTTGAAAATGACGGCAGGTCAACCCGCTGCTTTGCCGGGCCGGTCAGAATCCTTGATCGCGCAGACGCCTCAGCACGAACGGCGTTCCCAGCAGCAGAGCAAATATAGAGGCGGGTTCAGGCACGACCGACGCCGGAGGTGGGGTTCCCTCGTTCCAGAACCCCAATACCTTGTTCAGGTCTTCAATACCCACAAAACCGTCTTTGGACGGGTCGGCTGCATTCGGGGCAGGAGGTACGGCTTGATTCCACGAACCGAGCACAAGATTCAGGTCACTCACCCCGACGAAGCCGTCTTGGTTCAGGTCGCCGGGTATATCGAAGTAGGCAACCCCGTTAATCACCCATCCGGATTCCTGCAGCAGGGTATTCGGGCTGAAGCCGGCGATGACGGTGAACGTGCCACGGGCATCGTCGGTCAGTGAGATATTCGCAATCCGCGACGTGCCGGTGTTGGTCTGATCGGTATTGAACCACGTCACACTGACCTTCTGGCCGGCAATGACGGCCGGTCCGGGGTCGCCCAGATCACCGGCGCCACCGAGGATCGACGTTGTCGTATCGCCCGGGATGCCGACCCAGGAATCGAATTCCAGATCGGGAAACGCGTTCCAGAAGTTGGGTTGTGGAAGTTGGGAATCGAAGTTCGGGTCGTTATACACCGTACCTTGCGTAAGGATCATCAGGATCTCGCCGGTCTGCCAGTCCGCCCCGTTGCCACGCGCGATCAGGCTGTTGGCGACCACACCAGGGACCGTGTTGTTCGGGTTCACCTCGAAAGCATACCCGGCGGGGGCTATCACTCCCACCAACACAGCCGATACCAGAACATTAGCACGGCGGATAAGCAGGTAATCCAACATACCGTTTCCCCTCCCGAAAAAACCATTCCGACTGATCATTAATTATAGCTCACAAGTCCGCTCAAACCGTGAGTAGTTTGTTGGTTGGAACATATTAACTTTGTTACTTTAATGGTTCGTGCCTACGATATGTGTTTTAACCATGGCGGGAGAGGTGAATAACCGTCATAATCCACCTCTTTTACCGACGGACCCCTAACGACCTGCCTTACCTGATCCGTACCCATGATGACAGACCAACCAACCATGCCGAATACAGGACGTGCAACCAGCGTGTTATCCCTCCGGGAATGGAATATCTCATCCAACAGGGAGCCAACCGTTCGGATCGGCGTCATCCTTGAAGAAGACGCTGACGGAGCGGTGGAGCTGGTTCTCCCGGACCCCGGCTACTTTCTGGTGACCCCACAGGGGGATCGCATCGGAGTGACTCGCGGCGACACCGTGCGTGTTGAGAAGCTGGGTGACCGCCTGATCGCGGAATGGCCCGGGGGCCGGCTGGACCCGGTGCCGAAGCTGAGGATCGAACCCGCCGGGGCGGTCCCGATACAAAAAAGCGCTGGGATGTTGTTGCGCGATGTCGTGGCCGGTCGCGGTTTTCACTGGCAGAAACGAGTCGATCAGACCTTGGCGGGATCATTGGAACTGATTGCCGGCTCGCATGGGATCATCGCCGTCAACGAGCTGCCGCTCGAAGACTATCTCCTGGGCGTGATTACCGCAGAAATGAGCGGCGCCTGCCCGGTCGAGTTTCTCAAGGCCCAGTGCGTGGTGGCGCGTTCCTGGCTGCTGGCGTTGACCGAACCGAAGCACACGGATGATCCGTTCGACCGCTGCAACGACGATTGCTGCCAGCGTTATCAGGGGACGGGTGATCTCAGTGACGCGGCGATCGAAGCCGTGACGGGATCACGTGGACTTGTCCTCATGGACCCGACGGGAAACGTTTTGGATGCCAACTATGCCAAGTCCTGCGGCGGGGTTTCCGAGTTGGCGGAACATGTGTGGGGGTATCCCAAGCCCGGCATCGACGCGGTGGTTGATGCGCCCGACGGTGACCCGGCCCACCACTTCATGCCTGTGACCAACGACAACCTTGATGAATATCTTGACGGTGATTGGTTGGACCGAACCCGCGCGTATTGCAGCACACACGTGGTTCCCGTCGAATCGATCCGCAAGTATCTCGGACGGGTGGACGAGGTGGATGACTACTTCCGCTGGCAGGTCACCTATTCACGCACAGAGTTGGAAGCTCTGCTAAGAGACAAGCTTCCCGAAGCGGCGACTATGGACAAGCTGCTGGATATGCAGGTGCTTGCTCGAGGAGTCAGCGGCAGGGCGAGTCGGGTTCGACTGGTCTGGACGGATCAGGTCGGGAAACACATCGAACACACCCTTGAAAGTGAGTATCGCATTCGTCAGGTTCTGCATCGCGGATTTCTCTACAGCAGCGCCTTTGCTGTTCGGATCAGTCGGACCGATGACGGCGAAATCGACACGCTGGCTTTGCGGGGTGCCGGATGGGGACATGGGGCCGGTCTGTGCCAGATCGGGGCCTTGGGGATGGGCCTGACCGGCCACGATGTCACACAGATCTGCCTGCACTATTACCCTAAGGCCTCCCTCAAGCAGGTGTATCCTTGATCCGTCCCCGGTGGGGCGCTATACATTCATGATGACAGACACGCCGCGATGTGAAATAACCCTGCCCTGATTGGGATTGTTCCGAACATGAATCTACGCCGAACCCTCCTGGTGCTGATGTGTCTGCTCGCTGTTGCGTTCGTGTTTCAGACGATGCAACGCACAGGTTGGCTGTTGCTGCCCGCTTTAGCTGAGGACGCCCACATGACCGATCCGTTTGCCGGCGAATCCATTGTTTTTGTCCATGTATTTAACGAACAGGGTGACCTGATTGGTCCCATACCATCCCCCCGCGTGGTAAAACCGGATGAAGTATGGCGGGATCAACTCGGCGACGAGCGTTTCCGGATCCTGCGTCGGGCAGTGACCGAAAAACCATTCTGCGGCACGTTATTGGATAACAAGCTGGAAGGCGTCTATTCATGCGCAGGCTGTGGGCTGCCGTTGTATACCTCCGATGCCAAGTTCAACTCGGGCACCGGTTGGCCGAGCTTTTTCAAACCCGCTGCTGCGACCAACATCACCGAACACCCGGACACCAGCTTCGGCATGGTCCGGACCGAAATCCGTTGTGCCCGATGTGACGGCCACCTCGGCCACGTGTTCAATGACGGACCGGCCCCGACCGGCCAACGCCATTGCCTGAACAGCGAGTCGCTGCTTTTCACTCCCAAAGATCAGCTGGCCGAGCTCGCGGACCCATTTGCCTATCAGCCGGCCACCGATGACCAGGGACTGGCGACCGCGATATTGGCCGGCGGTTGTTTCTGGTGTACCGAAGCGGTATTCGAGCCGGTCGACGGGGTGATCGACGTGGTCAGCGGATACGCCGGCGGCACAGCCGAGACCGCGAACTATGAAGCGGTCTGCTCCGGGGCGACGGACCACGCCGAAGCCATCCGCATCACTTACGATCCGAACCGTGTCAGCTACATCAAACTGCTCGAGCTGTTTTTTCATGTAGCCCACGATCCGACCCAGTTGAATCGTCAGGGCAATGATGTCGGCCGACAGTATCGCTCCGCGGTGTTTTATGTTGACGAGAACCAGAAAAAGGCAACCAAGGCGTATATCCGTCTGCTTGAGGAAAGCGGGTATTTCAGCCGGCCCATCGTGACAACACTTGAACCCTTGACCGAGTTTTTCCCCGCCGAGGCGTATCATCAGGACTATGCCCGCGAGAATCCCGATCAACCCTACATCCGGCATGTCGCCAAGCCCAAGGTCGATAAACTGAAAGAGAAATACCGGGACATCGTTGAAGACGATAAGTGACTTCCCCAACCCACATTTCGCTGTAATTAGGGAAATCCTGCAACTATTAACAGTTGAGGCGGTTAAAGGGCCTTGATTTTGCTATCTCTGCGCGTTAAACCATAACAGTCAATTCTTATACGGGTATGAATAGGGGTGCACCAGTCGGATCTTGAGGGTTGGGACGCTTGATGGGTGGTGGCATATCTGAAAACCAGACTGCTAACTTCAAGGAGGTATGCGATGCAGGAGCCGATTTATCGTGTTGTGTGTTGCGCCTGTGGTGTGATCGTGGTTGGACTGATCGCTGGCACGGGGCAGGCTCAGGTCAGGCCGACGTTTTCGATTGATGTCCAGAGCATCCAGAGCGGGCCGCACGGGCCCAACAATGGAATCGCGGAAGGCTTTGGCAGCGGGGCCCGCATTGATGAAGGGTCGATCCTGACGCCCGCCTTGCCCGGGCCTCCCGGGCCGAACCCGCCGAGTATTCCAGCCTTCGGGCCGCTTCCCCCGCCGGGACTCATGGTCAATTCCGTCACCAGTGGGGCCGGCTCGGTTCCGGGTGGCTTGGGTATTGTGCCGTCGCCGAATTTCATGAATGCGGTGGAACTGGATGCGCTGTCCTACGGCCACGATCACGGCATTCAACTGATGTTCTCCGTTGACGAATGGGCCGGCGGAGACTTCTTTGCTCCGGCCGCTCCCCCGAATGTAGTTAGCGAGGGTGCGTTGTCACTCAACCAGGAGGCCGCTGCGGATGTGTTCGTTTATGCCGGGCCAGTGGTCCGAACCCCGCCGACACCACCCGGCGCAGGCCCGGGCAACAAAGACGTGATCGACGGCAATGGCTTGCCCTCGCCGCCGGCCCCGCTGGGTATCCCCGGCCTGGGACTGCGTGAACCGATGCCCCCGAATTGCGGTATGAACTGCCCGGGTGACAACCTTGACGCCTTGGACTACTACACCCTCTTGCCGGACGTTCAGGGCAATATCTTCTTTTCCCTTGATTCCCGCTTCCCCGACCCGCTGGATGCGCCGTTCGTGAATACGGGAACCGCACCCGGGATGGGTTTCTCCGGTGCCGACGTGCTCATTTCCAAGGCGGGGGGATCGCCCTCGGTCTATGCACCCGCGTTAGCCTTGGGGCTGGACCTGGAAGGCTTTGATACCGATGACCTGGACGCCCTGATCCTGCAGGATGACGGCGACGGCATCTACGACCCGGCAGTAGATCGGATTCTTTTTTCCGTCCGGCGCGGGTCGGCGGTCATCGGTCAACCGGACAGCATGTTTGGCGTGCCGATCGAGCCCGGGGACGTGCTGAGCGTACCGGTCCCGGGCGGGGGGTCGCCGTTCCCGAGCATCTATATCGCAGCAGAAGCGTTAGGTCTCGGCACCATCCGAAGCAACACCGTTGAGCTGTCAAACTGGGGCGATGAGCTGGACGCGCTGGACCTGTTCCTTGCAGGCGATCTAGACGGCGACGGGTTTGTGGGGATCAATGACCTGAACATCGTCCTGGGCAACTTCAATCAGACCGTGCCGCCAGGCAATCCCGCTGCAGACCCGGATGGCGATGGCTTTGTCGGTATTTCCGACCTCAATACGGTGCTTGGGAACTGGAATACCGGCGCTCCGCTGCCGCCTGGCAACGCATCCGTCCCCGAACCGGGTACCAGCCTGAGCCTGCTCGTTCTTGGAATGGTCGGCCTGACCCGTCGGTGTCAGACCTGATCAGCGTGATACGCCGAACTGCCCACAGCCATGCACAAGGCGTCACGTATCACCCGTGACGCCTTGTCTTTTCAATATCCCTGTTTCTGACAATCAGCCCTTCATGGCGGACTCCCATACTTCCACCGGCCGAATACGAACCGCGCACGCCTTGTACGCGGGCTGGTGGGATTGCGGGTCGAATGCCGGCAGGGTCAGACGATTGGTTTGCACATCGTGCATCGGGATAAATACCTGCCCGGGACGGACTGTGGTGGTGACAAAGACCTTCGCTCGGATTCGTCCCCGGCGAGACTGCACGAAAACAGGATCGTCCTGTTGGATGCCCAGTATTCGGGCGTCATCCGGATGGATCTCGACATATGCTTCCTGCGGGGAGAGCTTGCGCAGGACAGGGGATTTAGCGGTTCGTGTCTGAGTGTGCCATTGGCTGGCGCTGCCTCGCCCGGTGATCAGGGTATACGGATAATCTTCGTCGATTGGTTCGGGCAGTGACGTGTGATCGTCCCACACGAACCGTGCTTTGCCGTCTTCGTGGTAAAACCGGCCGTCTTCAAACAGCCTGCGGTGTGTGGCCGGCTCATCCTGATGGGCCTGCTGTTCGGTATAAGGCCACTGCACGCCGCCCAACTGATCGAGCGTGTTGTAATCCGCAATACCTGAAAAATCACAAGGCCTATCCTTTGATAATGCCTT
>CAZJCN010000086.1:0-10166 GCA_964544195.1 uncultured Phycisphaeraceae bacterium
GTAATGACCAGTCCGCCTGAGGCAATAACACCCGGCGTTGCCAGGTTGTAGTCTAATATGACACGGTTAAAGTTGATGATGCCGTTGTCACCGTCAACGGTGTCCTGAAGGGGGGGGCGAGGTTGTCGAAGGTGACGTAAGGACCGACTTGTGTTCCGCCTAGTGCATTATTTGCGGTACCCAGTCAGAGAAACCGAGGTTCTGGCCGTAGGCGGGCAGGGAGATCATTGTGCTCGCCAGAGCGTCAAGCGTTATCGGGTTGCTGTGAGTGGTTGATCTCATGTTTACCTCCAGTGTATGAATAAGACAAAGTTTTGTTTACGTGGACTACCTTGTTGACACAGTCATAGGAAAGTGGCACATCGGCTGCCAAGGGCGCGACTCAGGGCAGGTTCGCGGGTTTGGGCCGTTGTTTGTCGTAGTAGCGGTGCCATTCGAGTTCAAAGATATCCTTTCGGTTGATCGACAAGCCACTGCCATCGGCGAAGGCCATATTTATATTCTCACCATGGCGGTTGAGGTAGTGTCCGATGAAGTGAGTGTCGGGGTTCCAGCCGTACCGTGAGGGGCTTGCGGAGTCGACATTGGCCCATGTAATGTTGCTGAAGTTTCGATTTTTTATCAGTGAGGGTGAAGTGCTGGCGTCATAGTTTTTCGGTGTACCCAAGACCCAAGTCCCGTCGCCGACGATGGGTACTTGGGAGGTGTTGATTACGCCGTCGAGAGTTTTCCAGAGGTAGGCATCCTCACCGAGGTCGGGCTTGTCCGCCCGGAAAACGAACCCACCTTGGGCTACGTTGCGGTTGAACTGTGCGGTGGCGAGCCAGCCGTTGTACTGGTAGCTGCCATCAGCAGTGACAGCGGACGGGCCGCCGAAGTCTTTGCGCCAGGCGATAGTCGCCGACGCGTACCATCCGTTGCCGGTTGCGGGAACTTTAAGTCCCTCTGCAGTGGCAGTTGTGGTGTCAACGACCTCGGTTTCGGGGCAGAGCTGCTGCTGGCTGCCCTCCTCGGCACTGATGTAACCGCCCTTCGTGAGGAAGTCGGTCGGCCAAGCGTCGAAGGCCTTGAAGTTATTGTCAGTGGCCCAAGCGTAGTAGGCGGTGCCGATTTGTCGGTTGTTGCTAAGGCATTTGACGCTGCTGGCAGTGCGTCGGGCCGCGCCCAGAGCTGGCAGCAAGATGCCCACTAGCAGTGCAATGATCGAGATCACGACCAGCAGTTCGATGAGTGTGAAGCCGTGAGTTCTTCGGGGTGTCATGGGTCAGTTTGCTTGGAAAAATCGTGGGAATAACCTTAGTGTGGTTCTCATATTCTTGATTCAATGGCCCGGGCCGGCGTTAACCGGCCTAGGCACGGCTTGTGGCGTTTATGCACCGGTGCGCCGCAGCAGCAGCGCGGCCCTGAGCCCCATCAGCGCAAGACTCGCCGGCTCGGGAATAATGCTGACTTTCAGGTTGTCATACAGGTGTCCGCCGTTGGCGTTTGCGACGAAGGACAGGTAGGCTTCTCGGCCTGCTGCACCGGGGTCTGCGCCGCCGGCGCTTTGGACGTTGTCGCCCCAGACGAACGTGTCTTCCAGGACACCGGTGGCTGGTTTAGGATCGATTCTGACCTTAGCACCGCCGTTGATCCCGACGTAATACTCAACGATGTTGGTAGCGTTGTCGCCGAACAGGTTGCCCGGTGCAGATTCGAGCACGCGCAGTTCCAGGTTGTAAGTTAAGTTTGATGGGAACTCGTTGACAGGGTCGCCCGGGGCGGTGCCGTCGCCACCGTTGAACCAAGCGACGTAGTTGTTGTAAGTTGCGGAGTCGACGATGGGTTCGGTCAACGAGTTGGGGTTGCCGCCACCTATGAACCCCGTGCCGCCGATGGCCCGGCTCATCATAGTACCGCTGTTTCGCATGGCCATGCCGACACGAGAGTCGGGATTGCCGCCGAAGAAGGCGCCGCTACCACCGAGTGACGAGGGCTGTGCGGTATCGGTCAGCAGGAACCCGATCCAGTCACGACCTTGGAACGGGTCGCCGATATCCGATGGTGTGAGGTCGATCGACACGACAATCCCGCCGGCGCTGACGGCCGCCGGGGTGGTGAGATTGATCGGTAGGATCATCCGTCCGAAGGCGATCTCTGCCTGTGCACCGTTGGTCAGTTCGACGTCAAAGTCGCCGCCCGGGTTTGAGACGGTGTAGCCGCGGAGCCTTCCGTGCCGCCGAAGACATTGTCATTGGCACCCCAATCCGACACGATTGGTCCGGCTAGGGGATCATTGTTGTCGGTCATACGGTCGAAGCTGTCTGAAACCAAGACGGTTGCATCGGCACGCGTTGCCAGCAGGCTCAGAGCGGCTGACAGGGCTGTGGTGATCGCCAGATTAATGGGACATACCTTTCTCATTCTCCATCCTTCCAAGTAAGGGGTTAACAACTCCAAAACAGGAAACTCAACTACGGATCGGAGACACGTCGTCGATCCGGGTCGGGACAGAACCAACCACATTCAGGCGAATTGTGATTTCTCATATATGTCTTCGCTGTATGGCACGAACCACAGTTTGGCAGTTATCGTGACAATCATGCGATGGTTCCCGACGTTCATATAACAGGCTTTTTATCGCCAATGGATGAGTGAATTGTCACTCACAAGTGGGCCTTCAACAAGCGTCAATAAGGCTGAAATTGTGCCAATATGTGACTCTTTAACACGCCATTAAGACGACATGCACGGTTCGATCGTGGGGCTGTACTGCTTGGGGTATATGGGGTGTTCTTTTCATGTTTGGCGCTGTGAGCAGGCGAGATTACATATCGGCGTTTAGTCTTTTCGCGTCCACAGTGCGATTGATGCGGCTGTCGTCGGATCGGAACCACATACGGTTGTACTGAAGTATCGACGGCGTTACGGCCGATGAAGTGTGGCCTTTATCCACCTTGTTATCCGTTCGGGTATACATCGGACTGGAGACCGACATATCACAACTCGAGCCGATCGCTTACGCAAACACTGATTCACGGCGCCCTAAGACAAAATCAAGGCGACACAAGCCAGGGTATTCGTTCTGGCATAACGTGACCTGATTGGTATGCCGATCTAATTTTTGCTATGTGAGGGCGGATTCACTTATACCACTGATCGTACTCTACTTGGCCGAGTAGACCAATCGGATACATGCCGGGCGGGTACATACACGAGAACATCGAGGTCAGCGACCGCGACTGAATGCACTGGGTCGGTAGGCTGGGGAAACGGTCAGAGGAGAAATAGCCCTTTGCGGTGATCATTTTGGTAAGCATATTTATACGGGATGTTTTTAGATCTCGGCGATTCTTAGCGTGTTGTAGATCGAGTACCGCGAGTCTTAGTTCGAATATTACTTTGCAGGGTACAATTTGCCGTTCATGTACGGGATCGGCACGTTGTGGATGTTGTTGTACACCCAGCCTGTTATTGTGTTCGGCGATCAGCACCAGCGCATAATAGGCAGCACACGATTTGTGGATCGCCGTCCTGGTTTGTCTGATAGACGGTCGACGTGACGCATTGGTCGGGGACCGTAGGATACTGCTTTGTGCCCGGCGTTTCGATGTCGCGGTTCAGACCTGCAGCGGATACACGCCGAGCTGACGGACTTGATCACCAGCAACGCACTGGACTGCACCTTTGGGTCGAAGGCCGGAGATGTCGGTGTGAAGTATGCCCAAGACCTGAGCCTAGCAGCGGTTGACTACGCGCTTGCCAAGAAGTGTGAAAAACAACGGCTGATTGGTATGGGAATGCAGTGTGTTAGTTGATTTTCAACGTTTTTTTCTCAAGCGGATCGGATTTACGGCTCACGGTATTACAGGCGTGGATCGAATCTCGATGGCTTCACGTACATGCCAAGGTCGTGCGCCATCGTTTTATTCATTTCTTCGGCCCGACCGAGCCGTGCACCTCCAGCCAAGCGGCGGGCCGCTTGATATTGGGCGTTGTTCCCTCGATCTGGTCCATCAATGCCCGGTAGGCTTCCTGGCCTAGCCATACGGCGTTCTGACAGATACAGGTCATGTAGGGCAGTGTGTTGAAGCGCCACTGTTCATCGTCGAAACCCAGGACTGACAGTTCGTTTGGGACGGCGATACCGACCCGACGAGCCTCCATCATCGCGCCGATAGAGACCATTGGGTCTGTCATGCAAACAGCGGTGGGCCGATCGGGCATGGACATGAGTCTACGGATGACCTGCTGGCCGCCCTGTTGACCGATCGGTGTAGGGATAATAAGTTTCTCATCGTAAGGCAAGCCTTGGCTTTCGAGGACCTGTCGGTAGACGGTGTGGCATTCTTCGTAGTTGTAATCCTCGATGACGTTCACGTGCATCGCGATCCGTCTATGACCAAGCGAGACCAGGTACTCCAGCGCTACACGGGTCGCCTGCCTAAGCTCACTTGCAACCCACGGCAGGTCGGGTCGGCTAGGACTGTCTCCGACCACGACAACAGGAACGCCCTGATCGGCCAGCTGTTCAGCAGCGACCCGGCAGTTCTTGGTTGTGCGTATCAGGCAACCCATGATGCCGAGCCGGCGGAACATCTGGTCGTAGGTCTCTGCGCTTTGTCGACTTCGGCGAAGATCCAGGATGTAAAGCTTGTAATTAGATTCCGCCATGCCGACGTACAGGCCGTATAGCACGCCTATATCAAACGTCGATGATAAGGATGCCTCCCCGGCATAGACGTAGGCTAAGTTCTGTGTTGGGGATCGGAGTCTAGATTGGGTTGTTCGTTTGGCGCGTCGCCGCTGTCGTTTATGTTTATCCACGGCATCCTTGCCGGAGCTGACGTAAGTATTGGGTGCATCCTGATTACTCTGCATCGGCCTGACTCCGCGATGGGCTGTTGGTTGGGGTTCCTGTTGGGATCTCGCTTTAAGGATTCCTCGTCCGGCACACGATCGTGCCGGCCGCAAGACCCAGGGACACGACTATGCCGGCTGTGGGGGCTGGGGACACCGTCGGCAAGGCGCCCGAGTTCCAGTGGCTCAGGAGCACGTTCAGGTCGCCTATCCCGACATACCCATCGCCGTTGATGTCACCCGGTAGGGTGGGCACGACGGAGAGGATGACGCGGTTTGACATCACGTGGGTCCGCCAAGTCAATGGCTCGGGCAATGTTGGTAAGCTGAGGTGGTCGAACAGTCCGTTGAAGCCCGCCTCGGCGTGGAGCAATTCGAAGTCGTCGCCAAGCAGCGGTTCAAAGCCATCGGCGAGTCGGATGGCGAGCGTGTCGGCGACGTCGGCCGTACCCGTGACGCGCAGCTGGTCGTAGGACTGACCTGCGACGTGGCCGCCTAGATCGATTTCAAGTACGCCGCCGGTGTGTTGAACGTAGTTGCCTTCCAGTACGATCAGGCCGTACGGCGTACCGGAGGCATCCACTGCGGAGACACCGGCGATTTGGCCGTCCGCCAACACAAACAGCGCATCCATCGATACGGCGTTGATGTGAGTGCTGGCGAGATTGTCGTTTGCGTTCCAGCCGTAGAGCCTGATCTCCACTGGGTCGGTGACGGCAAGCCCGCCGGGATAGAATCCGGTAAACATTTGTTGTGCGTCGATCCCGCTGACATAAACGTCGTTGAGCTGCGCCACCTCGCTGCCGGGGACGAACCCATCGATGCTGGTGAGGATGGCGTAGTCTCTGGCGGCGTTGGCGCCATTGCGCCACAAGTTGTAGCTGACACTGAGTAGCCGCATTTGGAATCCGGTCTTGGGCTGGACGGTTAACGTCAAGAAATCTTGTGCGGCGAGTGCGTCGTAAAGCGAGGTGGTATCGAATCCGCCGATGTTGAATTCATCGCCATCATCGGTGGCGGTGTTGTCGTTGGGCGCGGCACTGCGGGGCTGTGTACCCGGCCCAAAGTCGAGCCCTGCGTTCAGTGACAGAAGCGGGTGCAGCAGCGCGGTACTCGAAAGCGGTGCATCATCTTGGACACCGATGAAGTCGAATGCCAGCGCGGGGTTCGGCGTCTGGGGCGTGGGGGGGACGGTGGTCGACATGCCGTCGGGCGAAACGACGCCGAGGTTTAACACCTCTCCTGTGACGCAACCGCGGTACGGGCCGTTGGAATCGAAGAACTCGGGGTCGTGCGGCTTGTCGCTGAACACGCCTAGTTCCGGGCCGTGGTTGGCGGTGCAGCAGGCCTGAGGCTCGATGTGCGTGCCGTTATCGCTGGCGAAGACGATCACCGTATTGTTGGCGATGCTGTCGGACGGATCGCCATCGCCGTTGGGGTCGTCGACGGCAGCAACGATATCGCCGACGAGCCGGTCGAGCCTGGAGATCATCGACGCAAATATCTTACGTGAGTCGGGCCAGACCTGGCCGATCGTATAGGGTTCGAGTTGAGGAACTTCCATGTCGAAGTGGGCCAATTGAAAATTAACCTGCGCATAGAAAGGCCTGCCGGCGTGGGCATTAGACCTGAAGAAATCGGCCACCTCGGCACCGACCAGATCGTCGGTGAATTGGCCGTCGTTGATTTCCTGGATGACGCTATCGGGCGCGGCGTCTGACAAGCGTTGCATGGTGGGGTTGAAGTGGTCCCAGGCGGCGACGCCATCGAGGATGCCGTAATACGTGTCAAACCCCTGCATGGTGGGCAGGGCCTCGCCGCTGTTTCCGAGGTGCCATTTGCCAAAGGCCCCAGTGGCATAACCGCGTTGTCTTAGAAGCTCGGATATGGTTACGTGCCCGGTATGCAGACTCACGCCGTTGCCGTTGACATGTCGCCCGTTGTGCAAGCCGGTCATCAGGACGGCGCGTGAGGGTGAGCACACCGGCGCACCGGAGCACATCTGCGTGAAACGCATCCCCTCGTCGGCGAGTTGGTCGATGTGAGGTGTCCGGATCGCGTCCTGGCCGTAAGACCCAAGGTCGCCGATGCCGACATCATCGGCAAGGATGAAGATGACATTGGGTGGGGTCTGGGCGTTCAGCGACTGGCAGCACAGGGTCAAGCACAACAGTAGGGCAAGCCACAGTACCAGCCGCCAAGTCAGACGCGTCGGGCATCTGGCGCAGAGGCAAAGAGTTTCACGGGCCTTACGCGCGCTATGTGTGTATCTTATACCTTGCATGTCTATGGTTTAGGCTTGTATCGATCAGGCCGAGTCAGTCCATAATCTCGAGAACCTCCTCAGAAGGTTGGGGTGTATCAGCCTGCTCGGGGACGAGTTGTAGAAGGACGCGACCAGTCAGTTGCGTACCATGTTCGACGAGACATTGCTCGATCCGTAAAGACTTGATGATGTGCGCTTCGGTGCCGCCGTTGTGGAAGTCACTGATTTGCATCGCGAATCCGCCGGGACGGGGGGAGGCGCGGAAGTGTTGACGACCCTGTGCGATGGCTCTGACACCGGCCGACCTTTCTGTCCACAGACCAGCGTGGATGAAGTTGAACTTGCTAGCCCGGAAGTCTCGCGTGGCACCGTCAATCAGATCCTGTGACCAGGGCCATGGTGTCGGGCCGTTGCCGACGTAACGTGCGTCGCGCACTGCGGCCCAGCGCGGTTCGCCGTAAACGGGAGCCTGTCCGCAAGCCCGGCCAATGTGCCATTCTGGGTACACACTCCAAAGGGCGTTGCGCTCCCAGCGGACCGTGTTGAACGCTGGGGGTATATCAAAAGCCAGCCCGATCTCGAACGCGTCCACGGCTTCGCCTGTGGCCGTCCAAGTAAAATCATAATCCACCCTCAGCATGCCGTCTGACATGAACGTGTAAGTGAAGGTGCCGCGGGCCTGATCGTAGCTTCCTCTTGCGGTCACGACCACGCGGTTGGGTTGTCGTTGGACGTTCAAGTGGCCAAGCGTCCAGTTGGACACCTTGTTGATGACGGGCAGGTTGAGCTGCCCGTGCCAGCTCTTGAACGAACTTTGCCGAACGATAAGATTCGGCCCTCCGGTGATGAACCTCTGGTTGCCAATCGAACCCTGCAGTGCTCGGCCGGTCGCACCGTCGATTGACCACGACACGTCGCCCGCTGTCACGGTGATCCGGCCGTTGGACTGCTCTACCGCAAGGTCCGCTTCAGATGGCGTTTCTTGATCGACCGCTGTCGGGGCTGGTCGCCAGAGGTAGCGGTCGACCTCGATACCTCGCGGGTGAGTGAAGATCAGCTCTACTGGTTCGTTGCTGCCAGGCGTCAGTGGCACCTGAAGATAAGTCGATTGGTGCGGCGGCGCGGCGGCATCGACTCGGCCGCTGTGACCAGCCTGCCGCCAAGTGATCGTCAGCTCGGACAGGTCGGTGAAGTCGTGGCGGTTGGTCACCTTTAGCGAGAGTGTGTCGCTGGCGGGATCGATGACAGCGTCATCGAGCCAGAGCTTGACCGGTGAGCTGGCTTTCTTGACGTGCCAGTATATATCGTTGAGCCGGCGGTCGTCATCAAAGAACCCGCGCCAAGGCGTACGATTCGCGATCGCTCGGTAGGGTGCGGCCTTGAAGATGTATCCGCCAAGGATGCCCGGCGTGTTAAAGACGAATTCATTGTGCGTCTGTGCGTAATAGCCCCAGTATTCGTCGATGCCTGGGTCGAGGTTAAGCTCGTTACGGTTGTTGACGTGGATGTGGCACCATTCGGAGAACATGATCGGACGGTCTTTGGGGAATTCGTCCCAGTGCCCGCCGGTGATCAACCCTGGTTTGTCCAGGTCGGCATTGCCGTTGCGTGGGTAGTGGTCATCATTGATGTCCATTTCGGGCAGGCCGATGCCTATGCGATTGTCTGACCCGAAAAAGACGGGCCGCGAGGGGTCGGCCCGCTTGATGTGCAGTGCGCCCTGTCGGAAGTAGTCGTAGTACGGTGATTCGTTGGCCAGGCCCCACAGCAGGACGCTGGGATGGCTACGGTAGGTTTCCAGCATGCGTTCGACCAGTGCCATGTACGGCCTTAGAAGTGCCGGGTTGTCTCCGTGGTCTTTTTTCGGGCCCGGGGCGTAAATCATCAGGTTCATCGGCACTTCGATGGTGGTGAACATCCCCAACTCGTCACAGGCGTCGGTGTAGGCCGGCGGCGGGGTGGGCCAGCTACGCAGGGCGTTGAGGCTTGCTTCAACCAGCAGGCGGACGTCGCGTTGGACCAAGTCTGGCGGCGGGTGATGCCCGTACCCGGCGTAGGTGACGTGATAGTTCGCGGCACGAAGCTTGATCGGTTGGCCGTTGACTCGCAACTCGTTGCCGTCGACCTTGATCTGGCGGAACCCAAACCGGCGTTGAGCGGTCATCGTTGGCTCGCCGTCGCGTATTAGGGTGGCCGAGAGCGTATACAGGTTTGGATGCTCAACGTCCCACAGTTTTGGTTTTTGGACTGTCAGGTCGATCGTTTTTCGGTGCTCGGTTCCCGGTTCAAGATCAGGCAGCGCCACTGGCTCGAAGGTTCGTAGATCGCCTCCGGGTCCGCTGAGCTTAAATTTGATGGAGAAACGGCCTTGTGGGGCGTTCGGATGTTGGGACACGCCGAGGTGGACATGGAGCGTGGCGTTGCGATTATTACCCTCCAGCTCGGTGTCGACGTGGAGCCGGCTGACGTGGGTTAGCGGCGCGGCCAATAGGCGTACGCTTCTGCCGATCCCGCCCATCTCGCGTCGGTACCAGCCGGTCAGATCGGTTTTTTTGACGGTCAATAGCAGTTCGTTGGGCTGGCCCGGCCTAGCGGCATCGGTGAGCTCGAACTGCACCGGCATAAATGCGCTATGGCTGGACCCGACCGGTTGGCCGTTAAGCCAAGCGTGCGTCAGGCCGTCGATCGATTCAAAATAGACGACGATCACGTGGCCCCGCCATTGTTCCGGGACGTCAAACACAAGCCGGTAGCCGACCGGTACGCCGTTGTCCTTGTGCATCCGTCCGTGACCCTGCAACGTAAAGTGGCCGGGGACGGTCACCTCGTCCCAGTCAATTGTTGAGGCGGAATCTGGAAAAGTGGGAGGCAGGTTGCGTTTGAACTGCCAGCGACCGTCGAGTGAGACACAGCCACGATCAAGCGTTCGAACGGCGGTGATATCCGGCCAAAGTGTGACGCGCTCAGGTTCCGGGTCCGCGCCGATAACGGCGCTGGTAAACATACTGACCGCCATCCATGTCGATATGAACGCCGATAAAATCTTACGTGATAAACTAAG
>CAZJCN010000087.1:0-10119 GCA_964544195.1 uncultured Phycisphaeraceae bacterium
ACCTCGGTGCGGGTCGGCGTCACGGGGTACAGCGCCTTGTAACTGGATGTTTCAGCCCGTGCCAGATCGATTTCGGCGCGGTCTCCTTCAAAATGGTAATACAAAAACCTGCCGGGTACCGGTAGGCTGCCGTCCGGGGGTACGATTTCGAAGTCTTCGCCCCGGATTATGGTGTTGTACAGCGCGGTCTTGCCGGCATCACGGATAGTCAACTGCCTAAGAGAGACTTCCATGAGTACATGATCACCATCGTCATCCGGCTCACAGACGACCAGGCTGTCACCGCCGCCGAGGGTATATTCAGCCTGATCCGCAACAGGAAGAGGAAGTGGCAGCTTGCCCTTATTCTGTGCACGCGCCATGTTAACCATGGCGTTGCCACCGGGATTGAACGGAACACGGGCCTTGCCGGAATCAATCGTGAAGATCACGTTAGCTGTGGTCAACGATTTGATATGAAGATCGGCTCCCGGGCCGGTGTAATACCAGACCGGAAAACCGATGACGGGGACGAGGATCAGGATCAGTCGAAGCCAGGTGATGTCGATGCCGGCGATGGTCAGGATCGGCGCCCAAGGATCGCGTTTTTCTGATTCCTCGCCGATATCGGCAAGTTGGGAATGGGTTCTTGAGATACGGTTATAGCCACAGTGGGAACAGACCGCGGCGCTGACCGGAATGGAATGGTCACAGTTGGGACACTGGACGGTGCCGGGATCGTCGGCTGGATTTCCGATGGCTTCATACAGCAGGTTGCCATCGATCTGATCGTCAATCGAATCCGGATTGGGGATCGTCAGAGGAGCACCGCATCCGGGACACTTGGCACGCATGCCGGCAAACTTATCCGCGACGCGGATCAGCCGACCGCAATCACAATGAAACTCGATCGCCATCCCACACCTCGATTATTGCTGATTCGTCCTGGATTCTATCAGGGAGCGGGTTGAAAGCTGACGCGTTTGCGCCCGGCGTCCTCGGTCGGGGCAGTAAACTCATACACAAAACTATCCGGTTCCCCGATTACCGGCGTGTAAGTAAACGTGTAGTTCACGCCTTTGTTCAAAGTGCATACAAGAAAGCCGTCGTCATAACCACGGGTCTGCATTTCCGAGACGAGGTTGCTTTTCATACGCTTGGCGAAGGTTGCCTGTTGGCCCGTTTCATCGACGACGACGTAATGATCATTGGCCCAACGTGACCAGTCCATACTCCCGGCGTCGTCGAGATAGGGCAGGTTATCCGCCCGGGCCATGGACATCGACAGTTCCACGTGCATCTCAACGGTGTCCTCGGTCGAGTTGCCAAACGCCAGCGCGATCATCCGGCTGTCGTCAGGGGCCATTGAAGCGAAGATGAAGTAAAAACATAGCGTAAGGAACCCGATCAACACGACCCAGAGAAATGCCTTCATGTCCTGTCCTTTCAAAGAATTGTTCGACGACACACCCAGCCCCCGTGGGGGCAGGATCATGAAGCACCCCACAGGACAAGCAGACCACCTCATCCTACACGATGCCGTGTGGAATAGCTATGTAACTCCAACCGATGCTTGATTTTCAAGCATTGGGATCACGATGAGACTTGTTATTCGTGTTCAACGGTATCGGGCTCGTTGACGGTCATCGGGTCCGTGCGGAACGGTGAAGCCGGCAACCCCAGTGCGTTGACGAGATTGGCGCGATCCGGATTATTGGCCAATGCGTAGCGCACCATGACAGGATTTTGAATTTCATCGCTCCATACAACGATTTGATCGCGATGGATTTCAGCTTTGGCATGGACGAACTGGCCGTCAGCGCCAGCGATCGCGAAGCCTTGAGGCGGACCGCCATCACGCGTTTTCAATCCGCCATCCACATGATCGAATGACAGGATGAGGCGATTACCCTTAATTTTCATTTCACGGTAAATCGGGCCGGACCATTCGGCATCACGACCATAGATCGTCGCCAAAGCCCACCTTGCTAGCCGTCCGCCCACATCCTGCTTGTTTTTCGGGTGGATGTCATGAGCTTCGCCGATGTCCGTGATCACCGCCAGGCCGATATTGGGCACGGTTTTGAAGGTATGCAATTGAGCGTCCCGCAGTTCCGCCCATGCAGATGTCTGAACCGGTTCCGACACCGGGTCAAGAAAGTTGGCCAGTTGAACAATGCCGAAGGGCATGTCCGGCAGGTTCCACACCTGACGCCAGGACCGAATGAGCATGGGTAACAGTTCACGATAGGCTCTCGCTTCTTCGATGCTGCCGGCGTTGGATTCGCCCTGATACCAGATCGCACCGCGGATACCGTAGGGAACCAGCGGGCTGATCATGCCGTTATAGATGGCCGCGGGCGAGGTGCGCCGGGTGCCTATCTGAGCCGGGTCTTGCGGTTCCGCCGGGCGTGGTGGCAGCTCGGTAAGTGAAAAGTCGACGCGATAATGCCATTCGCCCGCCAGCGGGATTGCATCCACGTCTTTCAGGTCTGCCGGCTTGAGAAACATCTGGTCCTTGAAGCCGGTCATCCCGCCCGGCCCACCGGTATCAACGATACGAACCGCAATCACAGCTTCACCTGGCGTAACCAGCTCAGCAGGAACAGTGTATTCACGGGGACGGGTCCACCACCCCGGGATATCAAAACCGACCTCGCCGACCCATTCACCATTGAAATAGGTCTTATCGGTGTCGTCGATTGCCCCCAGGTGCAGTGTCATGGCATGACCTGCCCAAGATTTGGGGATGTGTACCCGTTTGATAAACCAGATCACCCCGTCAAACCCCTGCAGAGACTCGTTACCAGAATTCTCCCAGCTACCCGGAACCGACATGCTTTGCCAATCCGTCCAATCTGTTTCCGGAGATGCCCAATCCTGCTTAAAGCCGTTTCCCCCATTGAGCAGCTGTGATTCCCATTCCCGGCGTTCCTGCTGATAGGCTTTCAAGACCTGTTGGTACTCAGCATCCATCCGCTCCTTGTTCTTTCTGTACTCAACCAGCAATGCGTTTATACGTTCGATCTGCGCAGTAAACGCGGGGTGCTGTTTCAGCGCTTCAGCAGGTATCCAAGGCTCAATCCGAGTCCCGCCCCAACTGCTGTTGATCAGACCTATTGGGATATGTAATTCCTTATGCAGATCCCGACCAAAGAAATACCCGACCGCGCTGAAACCGCCAACCGTGTCGGGTGAGCACACGGACCACCTTCCCTCGACATCGTTCTGCGGGATTGGTGAAACAGTCTGGCGGGCTGTGTACATTCGGATCATCGGCCAGTTCGCCGAAAGGACCTCCTCCTCGGCGTTGGCGGAGTTGATGACCGGCCATTGCATGTTCGACTGGCCCGAACAAATCCAAACCTCACCGATATAAACATCGCTGAGGGTGATTGTGTTGGTCCCGGTGATGGTTACGGTGTGAGGCCCCCCTGCTCCCATCGCCGGCAAACGGACATACCAGCGCCCATCGGTGTCGGCCTTGGTTGAGGCTTGATGCCCATCCAAGGAAACAGTCACTTCTTCGTCCGGATCGGCCAGGCCCCAAATCGGGATCGGGATCTCGCGTTGCAGCACCATGTGATCGGCAAAGATGCTTGGGACGGATACCTCTGCCGATGCCTGTCCAGACATAAACAGCAATATCAGCAGGCATAGCCAGAAGTGCCGTGAGAACGTCCTGAGAAAACGGAAACTGAGGTCGGCTCGTATTGTCATAGTGTTCATAACATGTTTGTAATACCGATGCTGTCCAACTGCAACAGCCGGACTAAATAATGACCGGATTGGGTTGTGGACGTCGGGACTTGTTATTGCCGATAAATCTTTGAGCAAATGATCATTGATCTGATGTAACCATTGACGGAGAGATGGCCATGCTCAACCGGATCGCGGGAGCCGTGTCCCTCATAGTTCTCGGTTTGGCGGGGTACGCGGGCTATCAGCTGACCGAGGCGAACCTGCGGGCAGAGATCTATCGTGACCGCCTTGCTGAGCTGGCGGGTGATTATGACCGCCTTCTCCAGACGTATAACCAGGCGGTACGTCGAACAGCCGTCACAGAGCTGGTGGTTGAGAATGGTCGGCTCAGTGTTTCGATACGCAGTGCGGAGGGAGAAATCCGTTCGATTCCCACCCCGTTTGATCCGTCCGGGGAGGTCTACGTGGATTATGTGGTCATGGACGGCCGGCTCTGGATCCGACGGGTCTTCGACTCTCAAACTCCCCCAAGCGAAGGGGTGGTGATCGACCCGGAATTAGGCGAAGTGAACTGGCAAGACCACCGGGCGGCGCACGGCAAGGCGGTGTATCGCCAGTTGGAGGAAGGACGCTGGGTTGTCAGCGTGACCGGTGACGGATCACTGGGTCTGACTCGGTCTCCGTTGGACGAGCCGACCCAATTAACGGACAGACCGCAGATAAAGGATTACGAGCCGATACTCGAACAGGCACGTGCCGAGGCGGACCACATTGGCCCGAGTGATATCCTTCGCCGTCTGCTCGGTGGCCGAGCAGGAGAATCCGGGAATCCGTAACGTCATATCATTCACTGAACAGGGTATTCGGTGGTCAGTGGAACTCGGCCGGTACCGAAGACCCGGTCCCACGAACGGAACAAACCCTCCAAAGGCACCACACGGGCTTCCGGTTTGGCAAGCGTGCCTGTGACCTGTATCCCAAGCAGGCTGTTTTTGAATGTTTTGACCAGATCGGTCACCGGCCCAAGGTTCGGCGCGGTGAGGTTGCGTGTCACCATATTCAAGTTGAGATGAGTAGAGGGGTATTCCATCGTGCCCGTGCCGGTGATGGCAAAAACCGGCGAGTCAAAGCTGATGTGATCGAACACGACGTGGTTTCCAAAGATCACATATCGGGCAGACGCCCGATCGAATGATGATTGTTGCGGTATAGCAAGGTTGGCGGCCTGGAGCAATGCCAGAGTCAACGGGCGATCATAGAGTTTGGCGTCACGAATGGTGACGACTCCCCTGCCCTGTCGGTTCTGAGGATCATTCAATGGAACACGAATTGACAAGCTGGCAGACAATAAGCCGGTCGACATGTCACGAGGTGTTTCCACATCTGCGGGTTGGTCGGATATTGCCTCAACTTCAGCCTGCTGCCCCAGGGGATCCAGAAACGGCTCTAGCATGACATCGTGCAGAGTCATTTGAAAACCCAGTAACGGGTTCTCGCCCATACCCAGTTGACCGTGTCCGACCAAGGCACCGCCGTAAACGACGCCGCGAAGGTTCGTGATGTTGACAAGATTAGGTTGTGATCCGGTCAACACCCCCAACGATAGACGCCTGACCAGTCGATCCGCGGCACGTAATCGGTCAGCCTGTATCCGGATATCAATGTGCGGCCAAGGTTGATCGGCAAATGCGGCGATGTGCATGTTCATCTCCGCATCCAGTTCGGTAATCGGCACACCAAGTTGAGCTGTGGCTCCGCTGAAACGGGCGGTCCCTTCGAAGATATGTGTCGGCCCCTGCTGATTGTTCGGCGAAGTGATCAGCCTGGCGTGCTCGATAGTGTATGCCCCTTGTAGTGACAGGCCGTCGATCAATCTGCGTACACCTGCCGGCATCAGAGCACGACCCACGGGATCGATGCGTTGAGCATGAACATCAAAGCCTAAAGCCAGCCCGGGATTGTCCCCCAAGTGAACCTGACCTTCGAGGGTAAATGTCCCAGCCGCAAACCTTCCCGAGACCTCGTGTAAGACGGCCTGGCTCGGTGTGAGATCCACCCGGCCGGTGAGATCTGTCAGTTCGATACGTTGCCCGGCATAGTCAAATCCGAACTCATGGGGCGCAACGGTCAGGTCGAAATGTTCGGGCTGGCCTCTTGGATGGCTGTACGACAATCGCGCGTCGAATCGGCCGTCGGGACGGTAAGTATCATTAAGTTGAGCAAGCAGAGTACGTCCCTGATGCTCATGTGGCAATAGATCTATCAAGCCCCGTTCGAGCGGCAAGTCGTCTGCCTCGAATAACAATGAAATGTCCAATCCTTCCCCACCATAGTCCGCAAGCCCATTGACCTTGATCTCCCCATATTCTCGATGGGCAACCACCTCATCCAAGAGTATGCGGGTGCGTTCTATGGTCACACCACCGTTGATCTGATCTAAAACATACTGTCCGTCGTTGGGCTTGGCGGTTCCATTTCGCAGGTTGGTGTCGACCGTAAACGCCACCTTGCCATGGCTGTCCACGTATATTTCACCCGTGCCGACCAGTTCCCCGGTGAGATTCAACATACGAACCCAGTGATCCTTTGGCGGTGGAATGGAAGCAATCAGAATCGGGTCCACCGGCAGGTAGATGCTGGTCAACTGCAGGTGTGGAATCAAGGGTCGATCGTCTCTGGGCAATTCCAGCAGACCATGCACCACGCCTCCTCCACCGTTGGGAGCGCGCAGGTAGACGTGATCAACCTCGACATTATCCGGGCGGATTACGACGCGGCCGCTCTGAGCCGTCAAAGGATATGGCCAGAAATCAAAAACACTGCTAAGCCCGGCCACGTCCAACTCTGTCGTCACGGCATAACGCTGATCACTCCCGGCGGGACGTCGGATGTGCACCGTTACACCTGCGCTTCCGCCGGGCTTGAACCGGGGTATAGTCCGCGTCGTGACTTGCCTGACAGGGTTGGCATCCACCAGTTCTTCCTGTCCCGGATCGTCCGGCGACTGGATGACACCGGCTCGGAGTAAGGATTCATATCCGTCCTGACTGAAGAACAGGTCCATCACCTCTCGATGTTTGGGTTTCATCGCATTAAACAGGTGTTCATCAACCGGCACTTCCCGGCCACGAATGGTGATGTCCACCACGCCGTGTTTCAAAGGGGGGCCAACGGTACCGCTGACGATGCCTGTAACCCCCGTGGGTGACACCGCTGCCAGATCATCAAATTGAATACGATCCCGGTTGAAAAATATCCGGCCTGTCAGTGATTGGACGGGATAAGGAAACTTGTGATAACAGAAGTATGATTCAAGTAAATCGAGATGACCACGGATTTCAATGGGAGCGTCTTGGACGGGTCGTCCAATCGTCAATGCAACCTGATACCTGCCATGAGGTGCGAATCGGTCACGATACTGAGTGACTTGTGGGGGTAATTTATCCCAAAGCCCGGCGTTTTCCGGCAGATCAAACGGATCGGTTGTTACCGAAATGGAATATGGAGCGATGGTGGATATTCCATCGATCCGTCCCTCGGCCCTGAAGCGGATACCCTCCACCTCGCCTACCACATTATCAAATGTCATCGACCATCCCGCCAACCGGACCTCTCCTGTCACATCGGCTACTGACAACGGCTCGGCATCGGTCAATGGAACCCGAAGGCTGATGCCTTCAAACTGCATCAACGCTGACATCAACACCCCCGCTTCCTCGTCTCCCCTGGCGCTGAATACAACCCGTGGCAACGTGCCGGATGGAGACATCCGATCCCACCAATGACGCACATCCTGCGGCAACAGATAGCGATAGGGACCGGCAAAACTGAACCGATCAAGTTGCATCTCTATGCTGGGCTGACGCAAGTCGATACGGCCATGTACTTGAGTTTCAGCTTCTGCTGATATGACGCCGGCGCGTTGTGTCAGAACAAAGTCATATGCACCCGACTGATCCGGGTCGGCGCTGAGTGTCCCGTCAAATCGTAATGATTGGACACGTTGATAAGCACTGTCGATCCATTGTCCAAAGTGTACAAGACCGCCGTTAAGGTAGACCTCGGGTAACGCACGAGGCAACGCCGAATCGGATTTCTCGTCGGTCGGCTGTGACAGCAGCATGTGATAGTTGAACCGCTGATTAGTGGGGTCTTCGGTCAGGTAGAGTGTCGGGTTGGTGAGAGCTACCGATGCCGCTCGAACCCGACCGATCAACAACGGCCAAAGTTTCAACTGCACGGTCATCCGATCGGTCGTCATGAGTTTTTCCAACTCACCCTCGGCCCCCGGAACGGTCAGCTCGATCCCATCGACAATCAGCATCCCATCCCATGACAGGCTGACCCGGCCGATGCTCGCCTGGCAGCCGATCGATTGTTCGAGCAGATCAACCAGGACGCGGTTCAGGCGTTCGGGACTGGTCATAACCGATATGCCCCACCCCGCTATCAGCAACACACCCAGCAGGATGGTGGCCAGACTCAGATAGCGCCGCCTAATCCGGGGACGGGCTCGATTATCAGTCGATCTGGAGGAAGCATGTGACACGACGGTATCTTGCCTTGATCGTTGGTAATTGTTCGCCACAATCTTCAGGCACAAGTCGAGGATATCCGCTATCCTCTTCGGCCCACCCTGATCGCGGAGATTACCGATGGAAGCTAAACCCACGATCCAGATTGATGATTTTATCAAGCTCGACCTGAGAGTCGCGACGGTTCTGGCTGCCGAACCACACCCGAATGCGGATCGTCTGCTGAAATTGCAGGTCGATCTGGGTGACCATCAACGGCAGATCTGTGCCGGGATCAAGCAATACTATGAACCGGAACAGCTGGTAGGCAAGCAGATCGTGGTGGTCGCCAATCTCGCCCCGAGAAAACTTCGCGGCGAGGAATCCAACGGGATGCTGCTGGCGGCCACGGCAAAGGACGGCGAAGAAGTCGCTGATGTCGTGGTGATCAGCCCGTCCAAGCCGGTCCCAGCGGGATCAACTGTCGGCTGACGGTAGATTTCGAAGACGATCTCCCAGAGCACAACGATATACCCGCAAGAGGATCGGCGGGAGTCCCGTGTTTCCTCTGGAGAATACGGGTAATTGATAACTCAGGTCGTCTGAGATTCGCTACCCTCGCCGGTTTCCTCCGCCGAATCCTCTTCGCCTTCTTCCTTGTAATTCAGCCGCTTCACGAGCGTCTGGTACGAGAGCGGATTCTCCATCCTGACGGAAATCAGTGCGGTGGTGTCGATGATCAAGGGCAGGATCGGGTTCTCGGCGCTGTTCTGGAACTGTTCCTTGGTCAAGGGCTGGTAGTCGTCAACACGGAACACCGCCAAGGCCAGGCGCCGATCCAGCCCAACTATGCCTGTCGCCTTGTCCGGGTCCGCCTGCGTCACATCGCCGTCTTCCAGCGCGCGGTTGGCGGTCTCGAAATAGGCATCAATAAATACGTCACTTTGTCCGATGGCCGGCAACGGTGGCACAATCAACAATCCATTAGGCAGGGGCACACGACGGGGTGTGGGTGGAAGTGTGACCACGGTAGTCTCCGCCTTCTCTGCGACGGCTTCCAACCCCTCTTTGACCGCGATCTCTCGCCATGAGTGTTGTGCTTCAAGGAGCCGTTTATATGCCGCAAGCAGGTGGGCATCCCGCTGAACCTGATCTCTGACCTCATCAATGGATGCGGGAAGACGCGTGGGCTGAGCGTCCGTCAAGCGGAATAGATAACGAGAACCGTCCATACCCAATGTCGGTGCGGCGACCAACCCGACCTGCAACCGACGAGGGAGCAGTGGATTGTCCGTGTCAGGCTCCAGCTCCTTGGCGCTGAGAACATAGGACCGAAAATCCACATTGAGATTATCCGCCAACCGGCTTTGGCCGATCCCGGGTAGATTGGATAACTCATCGGCAACCACCCAGTCCCCGGCAGGGTAAACCTGCGGCAACAGGCCGAATTCCTCTTCCAGTCGATCGGCGATCTGCCTGAGCGAGGTGAGTCGCCCCAGATCGTCGATCACCCGGTAATCACCGTCTCTTGGCAAGCCGCGGGTATCTTCGTAGAGGTAGCCGTAGGCAGTTTTAGCCATCTTCTCGACTAGCTCAAAAGCCCGTTGTTGCTTGAGGTCCTCGATCACCCGGTCTCGAATCTGATCGTATGGCCGAGGATCCCCCTGCGTACCGTCGGGTGCGGTAGTGCTGAACCGTTCGGGGTGCTCACGATAATGTGCCAAGGCATCCGCCTCGGTAACCCGCACCACGCGCAGTGCCTCGTCAAAAGGAATAGCCAAATATTCAACCTTCACACGATCCGGCACACGGTAACCAAAGCCGTAAGGCTGGCCTCTCCCCAGCAGGTCATCTTTGTACTGTTCAAACAGTTCGATAACGTCCTGTTCGCTGGGGGCCGGTGTTTCGTCCAGGAACTTTTCCG
>CAZJCN010000088.1:0-7269 GCA_964544195.1 uncultured Phycisphaeraceae bacterium
GGTCCCGCGGAAGCCGTCCCTGCCGCCTCAGACCGGAAAAGCGTGAGTTTGGTCACACTACCAGGCATGGCAATTCGATCGCCGTCGGAACCCCGTACCCACTCTCCGCTGAATGGCGCAACGACGGCTGTGGCTGCGTTATCGATCGGTGCGCCGGGGCCGGTTTGCCGGGTTCGGAGGGATGGTTACCCGAAAAACCCTTGACTTTTGCCTGATCGGGTCGACAATATGAAGTGGATAGACGGAACGGAAAGGAGGTGTCAGGCACGTGATCGCACAATCTGGTTAACGACTGGCCGAGTGAGGCTCGATCGATCAACACCATGTTATTTTTCATTCATCCATTTCTCACTCGGCTTTTTCATGCGCCGAGCGATCAGCAACACCGAGCGGGTTATCCATTCAAAGGAACTGATTGATGATGTGCCGGGCCGCCTCATCCGGGCTGGTGTGGGTGACGTTGAACACATGGTCGGCCACCGCGCGGTAGACCGGGTCGCGCTCCGACAGGACCTGGCGGATCTCCTCGAGTCCCCCGCCGGCGGCGGTCAGATTCGGACGGGTCGAAGCGCTGTTGGCGTCGGCTTTGATCCGGCGTTCCAGCTCCTCGGGGTCACAGGCCAGATAAATACGCTTGGCGTCACGCGCTTCTTCCACCGCACGCCGAGCGCCGGGCTGCATCAGCGATCCCCCGCCGAGCGCGATGACGTGGTTGTCCCGCGTGACCAGCTCCTTGACGACCTCGGTTTCCATGGCCCGGAAAGCCGGTTCGCCATCGGTCGCCCAGATGTCGGCGATGGTTCGGCCATCGAACCGCCGGCAGACCTCGTGATCCACGTCGACGAAGTCCTTCCACAACTGCGACGCCAGCTTTTTCCCGAGCGTGGTCTTGCCGCAACCGCGATAGCCGAAAAGGATGATGTTCATGGGCGGGATTGTAGTCGGTTCGTCGGCATGTTACAGGGCCAAAAACCGGGGTCTTTCGCTGGCGCGACGCAGCGGGTAGGCTGTGGGCGTATGTACACCGATCCGGATCAAGCTCGCTTGGAAGGCTTGCGCGCCCGACGAAACCGCCGGGAACCGGACCTGTCGCTGCGGTTCCTGTCCGAACAGTTTAAGCGTGAGGTCAAGAAGCCGTACCAACAACTCGGCGAGTTGGCGGGTTTGTGGAATGAATTGCTTCCCGATGAGTTGACGGCCCACACCCGGCTGGTCAGTTTCCAGCGCGGGGTGTTGCGCGTATCCGTCGATTCGAGCGGTCGTCTGTATGAGCTGGACCGGCTGCTGCGAGGCGGGGTGTTTGACGAGTTGGCGAAACGGCACAAGGGCAAGGCGCTTCGGCGTGTCGAGCTGAAGGTCGCGCCTTGGCAGAATGAGGGCGAAACGTAGGTCCGGATCAGAACGGCCAGAAGATCGGCGCGAGCGTCACCGCGACGATCATGATGAGGATGTTCAGCGGCAGCCCCACGCGGACGTAGTCGATGAAGCGATACCCGCCGGCGGAATAGACCATCAGGTTGGTCTGGTAGGCGGTCGGCGAGGCGAAGCTGGTGGCGCTGGTGGTCATCAGGGCCATGGCGAAAGGCATGAAGCTCAGGCCCTGCGCCAAAGCGGCGGCCTTGGCGACGGGGAACAGCAGCCCGACCGCGCCGATCGGACCGATAAGGGAGGTCAACAGCATGCCGATCAGATAAACACCCAGCAGGATGCCGCGAGGCCCGAAATTGCTGGTCGTACTGACGACGGCCTCGGCGACCTCCCGGGCGGCTCCGGTCGATTCGAGGCTCGCACCGATACCGATGGCGGCCCCCATCGTCAGCAGCACCCGCCAGTTGATCGCCTGTCGCGCTTCCCCAGGTGAGCAGCAGCCGGTGACGACCATCAGCCCCGCTGCCAGCAGCGCGGCGTTGACCAGCTTCATCGGGGTAAGCGTGGCGGCCAGGACCATCGCCAACAGCAGCAGCAAGGCGACCCAGGCACGCTCGTACCGGATCGGGCGGGAGCCTTCAACGGTGGAGACAAGATAGAAGTCCCGGCTGTTGCGGTGAGCTTCAACGAACCGGGGATGCGTTTCCAGCAACAGGGTGTCGCCGGGCTGAAGCACGATGTCGCCGATCTTCTGATTGCCGATGTGACGCCCACCCCGATGAACCGCGATGACCGCGGCGCCATAGACCGTACGGAACCGTCCCTCACGGATGCTTTTTCGGACCAGGGGGCAGTTATCGCTGACAACCGCTTCTACCAGGCAACGGTCCGGTCGTGGATCAGACAGCTTGAAGACCTGATCGGTCGCGGGGACCAGGCCCCGGGTACGTTGCAGATCGACGACGGAATCGACGATGCCGGCAAAGATCAGGCGGTCGCCGGCATGCAGGACCTGTTGAGGACCGACCGCGGCGATGCGTTCGCCCTCTCGTTCGATCTCGATGAGATAGGCCCCGGGTAGTGAGCGAAGCCCCGCCTGCTCGATGGTCTTCCCGGCGATGGGGCTTTTCGGTTCGACGATCATTTCAACGGTGTACCGTCGCGCGTCGCCGTTGTCCTGAATAGGGGATCGTCGATCCGGTAACAAGCGAGGCGCGATCAAGAGGAGATACACAAGGCCGACCGCCGCACAAGAAACACCCAGCGCCGAGTTGGTGAACATCCCGATACTGATATCCATCAATTCGCCGTGCTGTTCCTGGGCATACTCGACCTGACCGGCGACGAAGAGGTTGGTGGCGGTGCCGATCAGGGTGCAGATCCCGCCGAGGATCGCGGCATAGCTGAGCGGGATGAACAGCTTGGACGGTGCCATCCCGATCTTCTTGGCCCAATCGTTGATGACGGGCATGTACATCGCGACGATCGGCGTGTTGTTCATAAAAGCGCTGAGCGCCGCTACCGGGATGGTCAGCCGAGCCAATGCGGAGGTCGTCGAACGGGGTCGGCCTAATAAAGGTTGCACCACCATCCCCATCGCCCCGGTCTGCTTCAAGCCTTCGGCCACGACAAACAAGACCGCGATCGTGATCACTGCCTCGTTGCCAAAGCCCGCCACCGCCTGCGCCTCGGTCGGGAACCGGTCCGAGAACACGCCGAAGGTCATCAGCAACGCCAACCCGGCCAACAACACCGTGTCCGGCCCGGCCAGACCGCGCAACAACGCCACGGCAATCAGAACCACCGTCCCAAGTGTCACCCAAGCTTCCCAAGTCATGCAAGATCCCTTTGGTCATTCCTACTTTAAGAAGGTAACAAGGGTATCGACCGCCCGCCGAGCCCGACTCCAGCGGGCTGGCAGTCTATCCTCACGGCACGCCATCAACCACACCGCATCCCGTAAACATCATTTCCCTCAGCCATCCATACGGTTAAAGCCCTTCAGGCGAAAAAAAGCGCGGAAACTGTCCGATAGGACCGGCCCTTTCAGCCTGCCCTTTCGGTTCGGACGTTATATCCCTCACTACAGGCTCAGCCTAATTAAGTCGCATGACCCACACACCGATACCGGAGATGACAGGCCAGCATGGCCGGGGAACACAACCGGTATTCCGAACCATGAAACCTATGCCGGACAGCATGACTCCAACACGGCGAACCAACCCGAGGGTGCCACGGCGCCGAACCGGCCCGGTTTCTGAGGCCGGCAAACGGGCGCTGGATATCGTCGTGGCTTCGTTGTTGCTCGTTCTGCTGTCACCGGTGATGCTCGGGTGTGCGCTGTGGATCAAGCTCGTCGACGGCGGACCGGTGATCTACCGACAATGGCGCGTCGGGCGAGACGGCTGGCTGTTCAATATCTACAAGTTCCGCACCATGTCTCAGAACGCTGAGACCGACGGAGTTCGTTTCGCCACACAGGCCGATCCTCGGATCCTGCCCGGGTGCAAGTGGATCCGCAAGAGCCACGTGGATGAGCTGCCCCAACTGCTGAACATCCTGATGGGTCACATGAGTCTGGTCGGCCCACGACCGGAAAGGCCCGAGATCATCGAGGAACTACGCAAAGACCTGCCCGGCATCGAACGTCGGCTCGCCGCGACACCGGGACTGACCGGGTTGGCGCAGGTCCGAAACGGATACAGCAACGACCTGGCCGGGATGAGACGAAAACTGGCCTACGACTTGAGATACCTGAGGCGAAGGAGCCTGCTGAACGACATCAAGCTGATCCTCGAAACCATCCCGAGGGTCTGGGATCCTTCCGCCTGTTAGGACACGGGCGATTGACCGTGAGGAGTCCGCCTATGCGACAGTGCATGGCCAAACATTTCGAGAAACTCGCCAAGACGCTGGCTGTCATGCTGGTCGTGGCATGCGGTGGGTGCACCAAGACCTACACGGACTACAGTGCCTTCATCAATGAGCCCAGGCCGTTGGTCACCGCCACCGAATACCGCATGGCCCCGCCGGACACCATCCAGATCTACTCCAAGCGGGTCCGCGAGATCCATCGCCACACCGAATCGATCAGCCCCGACGGCAAGATCACCCTGCCGCTGCTTGGCCGGGTATTCGTCGCCGGCAAGACAACGGAAGAGGTCGAAAAGGAACTGCAGCTGCTGGCTCAGGAATACTACGAAGACGCGGATGTTTCCGTGCGCGTCGTCGAATACGCCAGCAAGAAAATCTTCGTCTTCGGCGAAGTGTCTCGACCCGGGCCATATGCGTACAACGGCGCCAATACCGTCCTGGAAACGATGGCTAAGGCACAACCCACCCGGTTGGCCGACCCGTCGAAGATCGTGGTACTGCGTCCCAACGCCGACGGTGAACTGATCCGCAAGATGACCGTGGACCTGGACAAGATGGTCAAGGAAGGCGACACCCTGCTCAATGCCGTGATGGAGGAAGGCGACATCATTTACGTCCCGCCGACCCCGCTGGCGTCGGTCGCGCTGGGCTTCCAGCAGTTGCTGCTGCCGTTCCAGCCGATCGCGTCAACCATCGCCGGCCCGGCGACCATCGAAACCGAAGCCCGCGGCTCGGCCAGCTACGGCAAATATGAGACGCGGGATTAAGCCGGGAAGACTGAAAACATGAGCCAGAAAAACGCCCAACAAAACGCCGTGCTAGAGCTCTGGGAGCTGCTGCTGCGCTACCGGTGGCGGTTCATCCTCCCGGCGTTCGCGATTACGCTGGGCGTGCTGGGCATGAGCATGATGCTGCCCCGCAAGTACAGCTCTGAAGCCATGTTCGAACGACGTACCGACCTGGTGCTCTCTGAAATCACCGCCAAAGGGGCCACCCGAAACTTCCAGGAACCGCGCAACTCCCTGGTCGAAGAAATCACCGGACACCTGGCGGTGGATGAGCTGATGGAGCAGATCGAGCCCAAGCTGTACCAGATGGGCGTGATCCGCAGCGAACTCGATCGGCAGGTCCTGCGGACCAACATCCTACGCGGAACGATCGTGCACTGGGACGTCGCCAGCGGGTCACTGGACCGGGTGCGCGTGCAGTACACCCACTCCGATCCGCGCGTCGCTCAGATGGTGGTCAACGGCCTGGTCGAGAATTACATCAAGCGAACACAGCGGGCGATCGAACAGCGGCTGCGTGAATCCTCCGACTTCTTCAAAAAGGAAGTCGCCAACGCACGGCAGGTCATCGAGCAGCTTGAAACCCGCATGCTCGAGTTCGAGATCAACAACGGGGACCTGCTTCCCGAGAGCAGCAACAGCATGCAGGAACGGCTGGCTGCCCGTGAAACCGAACTGCAGGACATGATCGCCCACCGCGACGCGACCGAGGTCCGGATCAAGAACCTGGAACAGGCCATCGCCGAGACCCCGAAGACGATCCCCGAACACATCACCGCCCCCAACCCCGAGCTGCTTCGGCTCCAGGAAAAACAGCGTAAACTCCAGGACGAGTTGGCCAACGCGGTGGACGTGTTGAAGATGAAGGACGCCCACCCGGATGTGATCTCGCTCAAGAAGCGGATCGCCGAGCTGCAGGTCAAGATCGATAACACCGACAAGACCATCATCGCGCAGGAACAGCACAAGACCAATCCGAAACTGGCTGAGCTGGAGCTTCAATACACGCAGGCGAAATCCGAACTGGAGGCCATGAACCGCCAGATCGCCGTGGTCAGCGACCAGATCAAGGCGATGGCGGCTCAGACGGACGACATGTTCCCGGTCCGCAGCGAGTACCGGAAGCTGTCTCGCGAGATCGAACAGGCCCACCGTCAGTTGGCGTTCTGGGAGGACAACCTGAGACGGGTCGAGATGACCCTGACCGCTGAGGCCGGGCAGCGAGGCATTCAGCTGGACTTCGTTCGGCCCGGACGGGTCAGCCCCAAGCCGGTGTCGCCGAATCTCGCGCAGGTCGTCATGGCTGCGATCGGGCTGGGCCTGCTGGCTGGTTCGTTGAGTGTGTTCTTCGCCCACCGAACGGACGAGACGTTTGCGTCGGGTGACGAACTGGCCAAAGCGTTCGATCTGCCGTTGCTGGGCACGGTCAGCGAACTGATCAGTCGGCAGCAACGCAAGGCCCGCCGCATCCGCAACATGATCCTTTACCCGACCAATGCCATGCTCATGGCGGCGGCGCTGATCGGGATGGCCACGATCCTGTACCTGGACCTGGAAAAGCCGGACGTGATGAACAACCTCAAGGCTAAAGTCGGCTGGGTGTTTGAACCTCCCGCCGCGCAGGCCACGCAACCGCTCTTGCCGGCACAACAGGACTCAGCCACAAGTCCTGAAGCACCCACAGAGGGACAGGATACGGAACAACCTTAACCAAAGCCGAACCATGTACGACAAGTATTATCAGTTCCATACGCTGCCTTTTGAGAACACGCCTGACCCGCGGTTCTTCTACGCCAGCGAACAACACCGCGAAGCGCTCGCCGCGATCGAGTACACGATCCGCATGCGCAAGGGCATCGTTCTGGTTACGGGCCACATCGGTTCCGGCAAGACGACCGTCGGCCGAACGATGCTTGAACGCTGCGGCAAGGACGCGACCATCATCCGGCTCGTCCACGGCCATCGAAGCGGCTCGGAACTGATCCGTCATGTGTTGCGATGTCTACATGTGACGACCCGTGATCGTGACGACCACGCAAGACTGCTCGAACGGCTTGAAGCGTACCTGAAAAAGCAGGCCGACGCCCGCCGACCGGTAGTCCTGTTCATTGATGAGGCGCAGACGTTGTCGGTCGAGGCACTCGAAGAACTGCGATTGATCAGCAACTTCGACTCCAATACGACCAAGCTTCTGCAACTGGTGCTTGTCGGCCAACCCGAGCTGCGCGACCTGATCGCC
>CAZJCN010000088.1:7369-8874 GCA_964544195.1 uncultured Phycisphaeraceae bacterium
GGATCACACCCGAGATGGTGCGACAGGTTCTTGAGGACATGGTTCCGAGCTTTGCCGAGCCGGAGCAGACGGACACCGGGAACGGGCCGAGGCTCAGCCTCGCCGCTTGAGGGAATTGACGCATGGGTTATGTGTTCGACGCAATGAATCGGGACGACGACGAACGGCGGAAGGACCAGCCGGAGCAGACGCCGTCCAACCCCACCCCTCTCGAACCTGATGCGGGCTTCGAAGAGTCTTCCTGCGCTGAAACGCCTTCTGAACCGGTCGAAGTACCAATCATGGATGAAACCGCCAACAAAAACGCCAACATATCGGGAACCTCGGATCCGACAGCAGAGGTCACGGACGAAAATACGACTGACGACTCCGAGGACACCCCGCCGGTGTATGACTTCAACGAGGCGAAACAGGCGGTTGTCGCCCGTTCGGAACCTGTTGAACCGGATTCGGCCAAGGACACGGAGCCGCAAGTCCGCGCCCCGCTCGCCGCGTCGCCGTTGCGGATCACGCCGCAGTGGTCGAACGAGCTGGACGATCGTTTGGTGTCGTTGACGGAGCCGTCCTCACAGCTTGCGGAAGAATACCGGGCGATCCGTACCTCATTACTTGCAAGATGGGATCACCGACGGCATCTGGTCCACACCATCACCAGCGCCACCCCGCAGGAAGGCAAGACGATCACGAGTCTGAACCTGGGCCTGAGCCTGGCGGAACTTCGCAACCGCAAGACGATCGTGATCGAAGCGGACCTGCGTTTGCCGACGTTCAACAAGCTGATGCACCTGGACGATTCGGCCGGGATGATCGGCTACCTGCGTGGCGAAGCGAAGCTCAACGAGGTGATCCAGCAGGTGGACGGCAGCGCGTTGCACGTGATCACCGCCGGCGGTCGGGCCAGCAACGACGCGGTGCAGCTCTTAAGCAACAACCGCATGGTCAAGCTGCTGGACATCCTCCGCAACAAGTACGACCACGTCATCATCGACACCCCGCCGGTGATCGAGCTGGCCGACGCGGGCATCCTTGGCGGGATGAGTGACGAGGTGATGCTGATCGCTCGGATCAGCCGAACGCCCAAGCCGTTGATCGAGCAGGCGCTTCGGGCCTTACGCAGTTACAACGCCCCGGTGGCGGGGATCGTGGCGACCGACCACGAACGCGGGCGCAACCGCTACCACTACTATCGTTACGGATACCGTTACCGCTACCGCTACTACGCCAAGCGGGCGGCATAAGACACACCGACATGAACTATTGATACCGTTATTCATGAACACAAGGACCTGATCATGAGTTGGCAAACCGAACCGTCGATACAGGCTAGCGCGACGACGGGGCGGAGGGGATAAGAAAATTGGATGAATCGCCGACTACTTCCGGGGCACAACGGGGCGGAGAGGAGATAAGCCGGGGGACCGGCAGGTGAAGAAGATGCAGTATCCCATGACACACAATCGGCCGACACTGCTGATGTCCAGCGATTGTTTCCCGATCCCCGATGG
>CAZJCN010000088.1:8974-10035 GCA_964544195.1 uncultured Phycisphaeraceae bacterium
AAAAAAGCGGCCTGACCCGGCAGGTTCGACTTCTTCATCTCGATTGCATCGGGTCTGCAGCGGGCCTAACATCGTGTGATGCCCAGAGAGCCGATCCTGTCCAGCCCGCGAGCCCAGTCTGTCGCCGTGGCGGCGATGGCGGGTTTGCTTCTGCTTGCCGCCACCGGCGTGGCCCACGTTCAAGCCGGCAAAGGCTCTCCCTTCACAACCACCCCGGACCACTCAACCCCCCTGCCGCACTCGATGGACGGGCAGACGGTCCAGACCTTGCTGATCACGACCCCTTCGGACTGGCAAGTGCAACAAACCGACACCAATCGGACGATCCTGATCGACCCGCAGCGACCGACCCGGCAGGTTGTCATGACCTCGGTCAGGCTGCAGAACCTCGGCGCACCTGCACTCAACTCGCCGGAGTATTTCCTCCAGCAATTGACGCCACAGGCTCGGCAGACCTTCACACCTGTGATCGCCCCGTCTGCCTTCAAGTTGGCGGATACCGGCCTGATCGGTTACCGGATGATCGGGGTCAGCCTGGAAGACGACACACACATCCGCCAGCACCTGATCGCCTGCCTGTCCTATCGTGGCAGCCACTTGTGGTGGATCCACCTGACCGACGTGACGGGTCAGGAGGATGACGCGCAGTCGATCCTCTGGCACAACGCACGGCTGTTTCACACCATCGTCCGATCGGCTCGACTCGCCCATCCCTCAGAATCAGAACCCAATCCAAGCAAACCGTGATGAAGTGGATGCAACCATACCGTTATGCGTGCGTGCTGCTGGCAGTGTGTCTGTTCGGTTCACAGACGATCCTGGCGCAGATCGACCGGGGGCTTCAAGGCCCGAGCCGGTGGGTCGAACACGCCTACGGCATGTCAGTGGTATCACCTCCGGGTGCCCAACAGATCGAGCAGACCGAAGACGGCGCTCTGGTGAAATTTCTGACACAAGACCCGGCCACGATCAGCATCTATATCCGTAAATCCGAGTCCGAGCTGACATTGCCGGCGGTGAAAGACAAGGCGTTGCGTGAATTTGGGTTCATGTACCCGTCC
>CAZJCN010000089.1:0-4285 GCA_964544195.1 uncultured Phycisphaeraceae bacterium
ATCGACGGGCCGGTGCAATGCACGGGTGAACTGTTCAACGATTCCGTGGGGATCGGCCATTACTCCATCGACCTGCATCCTTCCACGTCGAAACGTCACGGCTTATACATCCCGTCCACCCCGTTTCGTATCCCCTTGGGATCACTCATCCCGGTGCGCGTCAATAACGTCATCGCTTCTGGCAAGGCGCTGGGGGTCAGCCATATCGCCAACGGCTGCACCCGCCTGCACCCCGTCGAATGGGCGATCGGCGAAGCCGCAGCCGTCCTCGCCAAAACATGCCTGGATTCCGCGCTGCCGCCCCAGGCTATCCATAACACCCCCGAACGTGTGCGAGAGGCCCAGAACCTGCTGACTCGTTTGGGCGCACCTTTAAGCTGGCCTTGGGAGGATGGCTGAGATGAAAGGCCACGGGTCACACCGAATCAATCATGACAGGTGCGTGTCCGTCATATTGATGAGCGTGTTGATGTGCGCGTTGGTTTTTCCTGCCTGCTCGCGCCAGCCGGACCCGGGTGTCACACAGATCGAACTGTGGACGTTGTCTCTGCGTCCGCGCTTCTCTGATTACATGGAACAGGTGTTGTCAGCCTTCGAAGACAACCATCCGGGGGTAAAAGTGAAATGGGTGGACGTCCCGTTTGAAGCGATCAACCGCAAACTGATCGCCGCCGCGGTGGCGGGCAAGGCCCCCGACGTCGTGAACCTGTCCGACCTGCAATTCGCCCGGTTCGCCTCGCTGGGTGCCACCGCCGACCTGACCGGCCTGCTTCCGATTGACCCGGACCGTGTTTATCTGGCCGGGGCGTTGGCGCCGGCCCGGATCGACGGCAAGCTCGGCGCGTTGCCCTGGTACCTGACCACGACGGTCCGCCTGATCAACGCCGGCCTGCTCGAAGAAGCGGGCTGGAAACCGCAACAGATCGCTGACAACTGGCCCGAACTTCAGCAACAGGCCCGGGCGTATCACAAGCAGACCGGAAGGTTTCTATTCACCCAGGCGCTGGCGGTGGAGTCCGAGCTGCCGACCATGCTGATCGCCGACGGCCGCCCCCCGTTCACCGAGCGCAACGGCAAGCTCCGCGCGGACCTGACCCGTGGCGACGTGGTGGACTATATCGACGGGTGGGTTAGGCTCTACCGGGATGGTGCGCTGCCCCGCGCCGCCGCCACAGCCGGGCACGCTCACGTCGTTGAACATTATCAAAACCGGCAGATCGCGGTCGCGATCACAGGCGCTAACTTCCTGTCAAGAATCGCCGATGCCGCACCGGACGTGTTCCATGCCACAACCGTCCGCACTCCGATCACCGGCCGACTCGGTCGGGCCCATATCGCCGCGATGTTTCTTAGCGTCATGAGCACCAGCGAACACCCGCGCGAGTCGGCCGCGCTGGCCGCCTGGCTGACCAGCCCCGACAACCAGCTGGCGTTCTGCAAGCTGGTCAACATCATGCCGAGTACGCCCGAGGTGTTGTCCGACCCGCACTTCGCCGAACCGGCCCAGGCCGACGACTCGCCGGAATACAAACTGGCGCTGGCGCGTGCCCTCTCCGCCCAAGCCATGCCCACCGCCGTCGCCTTTACACCCAGCCTCGGTGCCTGGCCCGACCTTCGCCGAGCATTCAACGAGGGCATCAAAGACGCCCTGCTCAACGGCAAAGACACGCGCGACACACTGGCCTCTATCGAAGATCAGTGGAACCAGATCCTCGACGACGCCATGCCGACCGGTATGGACGTGATCCCGCAACCCGGTCCGGTTCACGAAGATCGTCACGACGAGGAGGTCGGACCATGATCCGCGTCGGCCGAATCAGGCAAACATTAACACCCTACCTGTTTCTGCTCCCGGCGGCGGTCATCCTCGGTGTGTTTGTGTTGTATGCCATGGTGCAGGTCGTCGCGTTTTCCTTCACACGCTATACCGCGTTTCAAGGGCCGGACCCGGTCGGTTTCGACAACTACCGCCGACTGATGAGCGATGGACGTTTCTGGTTCTGCCTGGCCAATAGTTTTTTATACCTGCTGGTGACCCCGGCGGTGATCACGCTGAGTCTTCAGGCGGCGCTGGTCGTACATGCGGGATTGCGTTGGGCCAAGGGCCTGAGAGTGATCCTGTTTCTGCCGGTCGTGACCCCAGCCATCGTCGCGGCGATCGCCTGGCGTCTGCTGTTGAATGAAGACGCCGGCCTGCTGAACACCGTGCTGACCTGGATCGGGCTGGAACCCATCAACTGGCTCAGCGCCAAGCCCTGGACGCTGATCAGCGCGATGCTGGTCACACTCTGGCGAGGCTTCGGCTATTACATGATGATCTTCCTGGCCGGGCTGGTGGCCGTGCCACGTGAACTGGAGGAAGCCGCCACGATCGACGGTGCCGGACGCATGGGCATCTTCAAACACGTCACGCTCCCCGCGCTGCGACCGCTGATCGTGCTGGTGGTCATCATCTCATCCATCTCCGCGCTGAAGGTATTCGACGAGTTGTATATCACCATCAAAGGCGCACCGATCTCGCACCAGACCGCCGTGCCGTTGATTTACGACACCGCGTTCGAGCGTGCCGACTACGGCTACGCCAGCGCCATCGGCGTCGTTCTGTTCCTGATCGTGCTCGCGTTCAGCCTGGTTCAACTCAAACTCACGGGAGGTGATGAATGAACCGGCGTCCCGCCTGGCTGACCGCGTGGTATTCCCTGCTGGCCCTGATCCTGGCTGTGATCGCCATCGGCCCTTGCCTGTGGCTCTTGGGCGTGGCGTTGTCGCCGGCCGAGGTTCCGATCAACCGTCTGCCGAAGGCCGATCAACTGACACTCACCAACTTTCAGGGTGTGTGGTCCGAGGCGAACCTCGGGCGGGCCTTGCTCAACTCCTTCCTGGTGACCGTCAGCCAGGCGTTTTTGAATGTGTTGCTGGCGGCGTTGGCGGCCTACCCGCTGGCGCGGATGCGATTCCATGGTCGTTCGCTGATCTTTGTCATGATCCTTTCCACGCTGATGGTTCCGGAACAGGTGATCGTCGTACCGTTGTTCAGCACGATCGTGTCGATGGGTCTTTATGACACGCTGATCGCGGTGGTGCTGCCGTTCAGTGTGACCGCGTTCGGGATTTTTCTGTGCAGGCAGGCGTTTTTATCCATCCCCTGGTCACTGGAGGAAGCGGCCCGCATCGACGGGGCCGGCACGTTACGCATCTGGTGGCATGTGATGCTGCCGCTGGCCCGGCCGGCGCTGGCGACGCTGGCGGTGTTCAGCGTGATCGGCGCGTGGTCGAACCTGCTCTGGCCGTTGATCGTGTTGCAGGAACAAGGCCGGTTTACCCTGCCGGTCGCGATCAACCAGTTGCTGGGCGTATTCGCCACCAACATCCGTTACGCCTATGCCGGGTCGGTGCTGGCCATCATCCCCGTGTTGATCTTTTATCTGCTGGCTCAGAAGTGGCTGATCCGTGGCCTGCTGGCGGGTGCCGTCAAGGGATGAGCCAACAGACATCGAGTGCGCTCCTCTAGCCTTGATTCACCAGGACGAGTATCAGGCCCCCGTCCATTGCTATTGCTATAGGCTATAGTATGACGGCATAACCTCGTGTGTGATGACCCGCTTGCAAGCCCGTTTCGATAACGATTCCAGATGAACACCGGCATCGAAGACATTGGCCCGATCACCAGCCGACAAGGCGAGCCGTTATACGAAACGGTCGGCCGGGCCATCCTGCAAGCGATCGACCAGGGAGTATTGCAACCGGGCCAGCGCCTACCCACCACGGATGAGTTGAGCCGACAGCTCAACGTTTCGCTGGTGACCACGCATCGGGCGTTGCAGGGACTGGTGGCGGAGGGGGTGCTCAAGCGTGTCAGGGGTATGGGCACATTCGTCCGGGAAAACCATCGTGAGCTTCGGCCAAGGATCCTCGTGGGTGTCCTGTCTCACGCGGAGGCTTCGATGGGCGATTACTACCACGGGCGCGTTCTCGACGGGATGCGACAGGCCGCCATCGAACATCGTGTGGACCTGGTGCTGACGGATTACGACCTGGAGCCAAGGAATGACCTGGCTGGTTATATCTTGATTAATCCGGTCAAGGAGGAACTGGACCGCGTCGTGAAATCCACGGAAGGCAGTTCCCCCCTGCTGGTGGTCGGCACGATGTCTCTTCGTGCTGACATCGCCTGTATTGATACCGACAACGTCAAGCTGGCGGCTCAGGCGGTTGAACACCTCTATCGACTCGGACACCGTCGGATCGGTTACGTCGGCGGTGGATCACAATTAGGCGACAGCCG
>CAZJCN010000089.1:4385-10001 GCA_964544195.1 uncultured Phycisphaeraceae bacterium
GACCTGTCCGTCGTGGGGGTGGACGACCCGACCAGTGCCGCCCGTCTGCGACCGCCGATGACAACCTTCCGCCAGCCTCTCATCCACATGGGGCATGCCGCGGTGGCGAGCATCCGGCGTGCGTATGACCAGCCCGATGCCCCGATCCCCAGTGAAACACTCCAGGCCGAGCTGATCATCCGCGATTCCTCCGGAACGCCTCGGTCCTGATTCCCAAAACATTCCGATCAACACGCATCCGCTTGCCTCGGATTACGGTTTTGACATTGAATACAGTAGTCTTATATAAGATATAATATTTTTTCAGGATGATCTTGTAATTCTATTGCGGAGCATTTATACTCTATACATGCTTCACTGGATAGGAGGTATTCATCCGGCTCCCAAGTGAAGGTTGAAAGTCGTAAGTGATTGTTGGATCCGCTTTTTACGTTTCAAGTTCCTATTTTCTAAGGGAGAAAGACATGAGATCGAACACAGGTATGACTTGGCTTCAGGGCATCTCGGGCTTGGCGGTGGTGGCGGCGATGGGGATCGCCTCCGCCGACGCGGGCATCATCGCGCAGGACCGCTATGTGATCGGCCCCAACGGTTACAGCACCGGCGGTCTGAACGGTCAGGCGGGCACAGCCGAAATCGGCTTTGCCGGGACATGGGCGGCCAGCAGCGCCAACCTGCAGGCGGACACCATCTCGCTGGACAACGCCGATGCGTCCGGCAAGGGCAAGTTCATCGCCTCCACCGCGTTCTCCGACTTCAGCCGAACCGCTCGCCGCAGCCTCGCGAACACCCCCCTCGCTGATCCGCCGAACAACACCTTCTACATGAGCCATCACGTGTTCGCCGGCCCGCTGGCGCTCAATGGTGATGATGAACCGGACGCCTATGCCATGGTCGGCTTCGGCAGCTTCACGGATGACGCCCGGCTTCGCGACAACGCCAACTTCCTCCTCGGTGCGTTCGTCGGCTTCGTGCCCAGCGCGACCGTGCCCGGCGGGGTGGACCTGGTCATCCGTTCCCGGACCGGAGCCGTCGTCCCCGGTGCTGTGACCGATGAGCTGCTGGTTTCCGATGCTGAGAACAACACCTACCAAGTCGTGATGGCGCTGGAATACAACAACCCCGGCGACACGATCCGGTATTGGGTCAACCCGACCGACTTCAGCAACGGTGAAGCCGGCCTGACCGCCACCGCGGCGATCTCCGGCAGCATCAGCGGCTTCCAGCTCGGTGCCGCCAGCGACATGAACCAGCTCACCGTCGCCACATGGGGATTCGACCACTCGTTCTTCTGGGATCGGTCGACCCTTGCGGACGACGTCGCCAGTGTGCCCGAACCCGCTTCGATCGCGCTGCTGAGCCTGGGTGTGTTGTCGATGATCCGACGCAAACGCTGAACGTGTGACCCGCCGGCCCTCAATATCGGCCGGACGCAAACCTCCTCGCGTCCCGCGACCTGACCGTCCCGGGACGCCTTCAAGACAAGCCTCAATCCATACGCCGACACACAACTTCGTTTACCCCAAGGAGATTCAAAAGGATGTACGCCATGACACGCAACCGCCTGCTTGCTTTGACGCCCGTCGCCGTGATGTCCTCGATGTTGATCGCATCGACACCCGCTCACGCCACACTCGTCGCCGCGGACAGTTTCCTGGATGGCGGATCGGCTCCCGACCCGTTGGCCGGGCAGTACCAGACCGACGGCTTCGGTGGGCTGGGCTCCCCACTCGGCGGGCAAGGCCCGACCACGACCGGGTTCACCGGAAACTGGGGCGGCACCAGCAACACGGGCATCGGATGGTTCTTTACTTCCAACATCCTCAGCCGATCGGCCGGCCTGGACCTGGGCTACGGCTATGAACAGCCCGGCAGTGTCGGATACCTGAACACCCCCAACGACTTCATCACCCGCTTTCAGCAACGCGAGCTGGACACCTCGTTGATCGCGCCGACCTCCACGTGGTACATGTCCGTCATCGTCAACCCCGGCGGCGACCTCGGCGACGGGCGCCAAGGCTTCCTCTATGCCGGCTTCACCAACGACCTGACTGATGGTCGGCTGTACCGAGACCCGGCAGAAGATCCGGGGAACATCGGCAACCTCTTCGGCGCGGTTGTCGGGTTTGAAAAAGACGCGGTCAACAACGAGATGGACCTGGTGATCCGTCACCGTCAGGATGTCGGCGGCGGGGATATCAAACCCGCCAGCAACGTGATCCTCAACGGTGCGGTGGACCAGACCAGTTATGCCGTGTTCCTCAAAATCGACGCCGTTGCCGGTGGGCCGGACACGATCAAGTACTGGATCAACCCGACCGGTACCAGTGAAGCGGAATTCGATGCCTCCAACCTCGGCACGGGCACGCTGACCAGCTTCGGTTTCAACAATGACGCCAATAACTGGAACGCCCTTGATCTCGATTTCAATCGGGCCGTCATCGCCACGCAGAACTGGAACGGCTCGATGAGTGTTGATGAACTGCGTCTCGCCACCACGTTCGAGGACCTGCTCGGGATTTCCTCGGCTCTCGACGGCGACCTGGACGGCGACGGATTCGTCGGTATCGCGGACCTGAATATCATCCTCGGCAACTGGAATCAGAATGTCACCCCCGGCGACCTGCTGGCGGGCGACCCGTCCGGTGACGGCTTTGTCGGCATCGACGACCTGAACACGGTGTTGGGTAACTGGAATGCGGGCACCCCGCCGGCCAATGGCGCCGCGGTGCCTGAGCCGGCATCGCTGACGCTGCTGGGTCTGGGCGGTCTCGCGCTGATGACCCGTAAACGCTGACTGTCTCTTGTTCCTCCTGTTCCGGCCGCCGACCTGACCGTCCGCGGCCGAATTGACCGACTCCCCACCCACCCCATGGGGTACCGCACGTACCCCGCAGTAACACAATGGACTGAAACGATGCGCACTCACACACACCCACACTCCGGTTTCACCCTCATTGAACTGCTTGTCGTGATCTCCATCATTGCGCTGCTGGTCGGCATTCTGCTGCCCGCCTTGGGCGCTGCGCGAAAAACGGCACAGCGCGTTCAGTGTGCTTCGAGGTTGCGACAGGTCAATCTCTCGATGCTCTCCTATGCCGAGGATTACAAGGGCAAGTTCCCGCCCAACACGCTGCGGTTCGTTCCGGGCCAAGGGCTGGTCTCCGGTTTCTGGTACGACAAGGACCGCATCGGGCAGTATCTGCCCGGTTTCGAGGAAGCCGGCACCGGATCGATCGGCGGCGGCGTGCTGGCGTGCCCGGCCGATGGTGAGGGCGTCGCTCGAACCTACGCCATCAACATCCACAGCGGCGAGGGGAACGACCCCGATCGGTACTTTACGCTCGAATCCGTCAAGCGCACCAGCAAGATGTTGCTGTTCAGCGAGAGCTGGGCGTATCAGGAAGACCCCAATGGCTCGATCTTCGCCGACTCCGAGATCGGCGGGTATCCCAGTCCGTTCAGACCCGCGACCTGGTTCGGACTCAACGGCAGCGTCAACCCCGCCAAGGCTGGCCTGCGTGCCCGGTTCGGCAACGTCAAGAGCATGATCCGTTACAACCTCCACGCCGACGCGGACAACGAAGCGTTTGAAGGGTCGGTGAACATGACCTACATCGACGGGCACGTGACCAACAAGAGCCCGGGCGACCTGGTGGATACCGCCACCGGCAAGAGCACCTACGACACGCTGTGGTCGGAGATCGACGAGAAGGTCGAGCAGTAAGCCCACACCCCGACCCGAATGCCATAAGGCCGTAGCCACCATCAGTTCCCTTGAATGAGGAGATGTTTGTGTTCCTTGGTTCAAGAATACGGTTAATGGGCGTCTGCGTCTGGCTTGGTTGGACATTCGGGTTCTCCCCTTTATTCGCGGCTGCGCCGGAGGTGCGTGGGACATGGCTGACCACCACCGGCCCGGACCATATCGCCTCGGGCAGTAACACCGCGGATACGATGAACCGGCTGCGATCCGTCGGCCTGAATACGGTCTATGTCGAGGCGTGGAAGAGTGGCTACACCAACTTCCCATCGCAGACACTGGCGAACCTGACCAATGGCCCGGACCGGTCGCCCCTGTTGGGCAGCACACGTGACCTGCTGGAGGAAACCTCGTTCCATGCGCACCGCAACAGCCTGATCACGATCGGCTGGTTTGAGTACGGGTTTGCCACCCAGTTCGTCGGAGCCGGTGGCACCCCCACCAATCCGATCTCGAACTACATGAAAAATCAGGGCTGGCTGCTTCAGGACGTCAACGGCAACTACGCTAACGCGTCGAATGGTTTTGCGTGGATGAACCCCGCGGTGCCGGAGGTCCGACAGTTCCTGATCGGTATCACACTGGAAGCGATCGCCACCCATGACCTCGACGGGGTTCAGTTTGATGATCGGCTGGCTTGGCCGACCGAGTTCGGGTGGGATCAGACGACGAAAAACCTCTACTTCGCCGAGACCGGCCGAACACTGACCAACAACCCCAACAACCATCAACTGAGCCTGTTCAACAGCTGGCGGCAGCAGAAGGTCCAACAGTTCGCCGACGAGTTGTACACAGCGGTGAAGGCGTTTCGGCCGGATATCCATGTCTCGGTCAGCCCGTCGGTCTTTCCTTTCAGCCGGGACCAGTACAACGCCGACTGGCCCGATTGGGTGAATGCGGGATTGTTTGATGAATATGTCCCGCAGGTTTATCGCAGTTCGGTCGGATCGTATCTTGCGGAGATCCCGAACCAGGTATCGCACTTTTCGCCGAACAATCTGGACCGGATGGTCGTGGGATTGCGGTCGGTCGGGACGGGCAATCCCACGCCATACAACGACCTGCGGTGGATGATCGAAGATACGCGGTCGCGAGGTGTTGCCGGGCATTCCATCTGGTACAGCCAAGGCGTGCTGGACCTGTATGAAACCGAGCTGACGTCGTTCTATGACGTGGCTCAGGACGGACACGCATTGAACCCGATGTTCCCGGCGAACCACCGTCCCGATCCGCTGCCGGGGACGTTTCTGGGGTCGGCCAACTGGCGTTTCGATGTGCCGGAGTCTCGCGGGTATCGCATTGTCGGCCGGGTGACCAACGGTGATTGGGAGAGCCTGGGCAGCTTTATTTTCGAGGCGGGCACCGTTGATCTGTTCCTGCCGGGGATTGTTGAAGCGGAGTTGATCGTTGACAACCGGCCGGGGCTGACCATCCAAGGGGATCTTGACGGTGACGGCTTCGTTGGGATCACCGATCTGAACATCATCCTCAGTCACTGGAACAGTACGGTCACGGCAGGCGACCTGACGGCGGGCGATGCGACCGGGGACGGGTTCGTCGGCATCAATGATCTGAACCTGATCCTGGGGAAATGGAACACCGGTACGCCCCCCAGCGATTCGGCCACGATCCCTGAGCCGACGAGTGCCGCGCTGATCCTGCTGGGCACGCTCGGCACACTGCCCCGACGAGGCGGATACCGTTATTGAGCGGAAGACATGCAGGCGTTTACGGCTGAGCCGAGTAGGTGTCGGGTTGTGTCGTTTACTTCGTCATGTTGTCTTTCCTTGGTGTGTTCAACCAAACTCACGCTTTTCCGGTCTGAGGCGGCAGGGACGGCTTCCGCGGGACCG
>CAZJCN010000090.1:0-6556 GCA_964544195.1 uncultured Phycisphaeraceae bacterium
ACCGGTCGGCCGGTCGATCCGGCGGTATTGCGTTTCGAGCTGCTCAAGGCTCATTACCGTTCCAACATGAACTTTACAAGCAAGGGGTTGGCTGATTCCGCCAGCGCGGTCAGGCGGTTGAGAGAAGCCGCCGATACGCAGGCTGATCCTTTGCCCGCAGACCACCCGGACGTGCAGGCTTTCGTTGAGCAGTTGGCGGACGACCTGAATATCGCCGGGGCTTTGGCGGTCGTGTTTGAACGGATGAAGAAACAGGACGACGAACTGCCCGGCTTCCTCAAGCGGGTCGATGATGTCCTCGGTGTGCTGGCGGATGGGGCAGGTGCTGATGATTCCACCGACGTGGCGGAGCTGTGTGCCAGGATTGACCAGGCCCGGGCAGAGAAAGACTTCGCCACCGCCGACGCGATCCGTCAACAGCTCATCGATGCCGGCTACGATGTCAAGACGACCCGGGACGGGACGGTGGCGACGAAACGTTTGGCTTGAGATACGGTCACGCGGCGGGCGGTTCGCGTGTCGCTTTGATGGCGCCCGTGATATACGGAATGCCGCTGAGAACGGTTGCCAGCACCGTGATGTACACCAGCACGTCACGCACCCATGCCAGCCACCGCCAGCCCTCGGGGTGATAATCCAGCATGTACACGATCGCCAGCACGATCGGGATCACGATCGATTGCAGGATCATTTTCAATTTCCCAAACACGTTGGCTCCGAATCGGATACCTTCCCCCTCCAACTCGCCGCGGATCGCGGTGACCAGCAGTTCGCGGGCCAGGATGATCGCGACCATCCAGGGGTAAATCCCCGTGGCCATGCTGAAGAACTCGACGTGCCCGATGTCCACCGCCCCGGGGATGATGAATCTCGGCCCGGCCAGATAGATGAAGGCGCCGATGACCAGCACTTTGTCACAGAACGGGTCCATGATTCGGCCGAACTTTGATTCCACATGCCAGCGTCGGGCCAGGTACCCGTCGAAGGTGTCCGTCAGTGCGGCCAGAATAAACACGATGATCGCGGCAGGCAGAAGCCAGACCGGACTGCCGGTGTCGAACCGGTAACTGTTCAACAGCACGAAGAACACCGCGGCAAGCACCAGCCGCAGCAGCGTGAGTTGATTCGGCAGTTGGCGGTAAAAGGTGTTCATGGTGCGACTCACCCCCAGAGACTGACAACATGCTACCCGATTGCCGCCGACATGCCCGCCAGCCGGCCTGAACACCAGGCCCATTGAAAGTTGAAACCCCCGATCCGGCCGTCCACATCCAACATCTCACCACACAGGTACAACCCCGGACAGCATCGGGACGCCATCGTTGACAAATGCAGTTCTGACAGCGGTACGCCCCCGGCCGTGGCCTCGGCGAACAGGTAACCACGATCGCGAACGATCGGCAAGGGCAAGGCGGTCAGAGCATGGACGAGAGTTCGGCGTTTGGCTTTCGAGAGCTGTGATAGCCTTGCAGCCGGGGCCTCATCGATGGCATGTCTGACAAGTTCGACCGCCAGTCGACGGGGAAGATGATCCGACAACCAACCGGCGATGCCCGATCGGCCATGTTTGCTTGTCGCCGACACCAGCAACTGTTCGACCTCATCGAATCGGCGTCCCGGAAGCAGGTTGGCGTGCAATCGGACCGTGGGATCGTTCTGTTTTTCAGCGATCCAGTGTCGGCTGATGTCCATGACAACCGGGCCGCTTAAGCCGAAATGAGTCAGGAGCATCGAGCCTTGGTGACGATGCAAGACCTGCCCCCGACCGGAAGACAAGGTCAATTCCACCGGGAATGTCAGGCCGGAAAGCGTGGTCAGCCAATGATTGGATTCGAGCACGAGAGGCACCAAGGCCGGGAAGGTCGGAGTTACCGTGTGCCCGAGTGAGCGAGCCAGCTCATATCCCTGTCCGTCACTGCCGGTCTTGGGCAGGCTTTTTCCGCCCGTGGCGAGGATCAATTTTTGCGATCGTATCCCGCCTTGTGTGGTTTCTATTTCAAAAGCCGACCCGTCGCGTTGTATCGATAGAACCCGGTGCTCGGTCAGAAGATCCGCCCCTGCTCGAATGGTCTCATCGACCAAAGCTTCCAGCACGGTCTTGGCTTGGTCTGTCACCGGGAACAGTTTGCCGGTCTCCTCCTGCTTCAGGGGAACATTCAGTTCTTGAAAAAACCTCACCGTCTGTTCCACAGGGAAAGTGCGCAGCACCTTGGCGATCTGGTTTCGATTGGACCCCGCGTAATCTTTGGCGGAGATCAGGGCATGTGTGACGTTACATCGGCCGCCGCCTGAAACCAGAATCTTCGCCCCGATGCGCTTGGCACCGTCCAGCAGGGCGATACGTGTGCCGGGGGGAGCATGTCGGCCCGCGAAGATCGCGGCCATCAATCCCGCCGCACCGGCACCGATGATCGTGATGGCATAATCACGGGCTTGGGCCATGATGAGGATCTGCTCTCCGAACCCGGCAGGGTAGGGGACGGCAGGCGTGATGGTGCGTCAGGCTTACAGCTGATGTTATTGAAAGTCTTCCAGCTTCAGGTTGCCCAGCCCCATGCCCAGGCTCTTGGACTCCATGCCGCCTTTGAGGTCCTTGCGGGGGGCACGCTTGGCAGCCTTGGTCGGCTGCTTGTCGGTTTTGCCTTCGGACGCTGGTTGAGAATCCCCGGTGGGCTTGTCCACCGACTTGCGTGACAGACGGATCTTGCGGTCCGCTTCGCTGACCTCCAGCACGCGGAACTTGCCGGTGTCCCCGACGTTCAGCACATCCGTGACTTTGGCGACATGCTTGTCCGCCAGTTCGGATATGTGAACCAGTCCCTCCACGCCGGTTTCCAGTTCGACAAACGCGCCGAAGTCGGTCGTGCCGATGACGCGCCCTTCGACCAGGCTGTTCTTGGCGTACTTATGTTCGGCTCCGACCCATGGATCGCCTTGGGCCTGTTTCAGACTCAGCGTGATCCGCTTCTTGGGAATGTCCATGCCGATCACCGCCAGTCGGACCACGTCCCCGGGTTTGACCACCTCGTCGGGCTTGTGTATCCGTTTCCAGCTCATCTCGCTGATCGGTAACAGGGCTTCTACCCCCGGCTCAAGCTCGACGAAGGAGCCGAAACCGGCGTTTCGGATGATCCGGGCAGACACCTGATCCCCGACCTTGATCTTCTCCGCGATGCCTTCCCACGGGTCGGGCTGAACCTGCTTCAACCCGAGGCTGATCCGCTGGTTTTCACGGTCGACCTTCAGGACTTTCACTTTGACGGGCTGGCCGACTTTGAGAATGTCCTTGGCCTTATCGACGTGGGAATAACTCAGGTCGGAGACGTGGACCAGCCCATCGATCCCGCCGAGGTCGACGAACGCGCCGAAGTCGACGATGTTCGACACCTTGCCTTCGCGGACCTGACCGGGCTCGAGTTCCGCCAGGATTTTTTCGCGGGCCTTGGCCTGCCGGTCCTGAAGCAGGTGACGCCGACTGAGGATGACCTTCTTGGACCTGCGGTCGATCTCCTGAACGACGGCCTCCAGCTTCTGGCCGACATAGGATTCCAGGTCGTCCACGTGATGCAGGTCGATCTGACTGGCCGGCATGAATGCGGCGATCCCGCCCGGCATCTCCAGCTCCAGCCCGCCCTTGTTCTTGGCGACCACCCGCGCTTCCACAACCGCGTCACGCTGAAGCTGTTCCCAGGTCGCCCGGCTGATGGCTCCCTCTCGTGAGAGAAATATCAAGCCTTGCTTCTCATCGACGTGATCGACGACGAAGTCCATGATCGAACCGATCCGGGGAGCACGCTCGAATTGCGCGGCGGGGACCACCCCCTGCATCTTGCCGGTTTCACCCATCAGGTCGACGAACACGTCCTCGCCGCGGATCGCGGTGATACGACCCCGCCGGATCTCATGACGAAGGTCCGGATGGCCCGCCTCGTCGGTCGGGGTGGTATCTGCGGGCTTGTCAGCTTCCGCCTGCTCGCTCTCAGCCATGAGTTCCTCGACGCTTTTACCGCCAAGGGCCTCGGCGATTTCCTGCTCAAGCGTCGGATCGGGCGCGGATGCGGACGAATTCGGAATAGGGTCTTGCGGTCGGATTGGATCGGTCATTGCATTCCTACCATGCCTATGATGGTTGCCTCACGTGATTTTACAGGCGGACCGGTCTGGATACCACCGTCAATCGGGTGTTATGGATCATAACCTGAGTCTCTTATGACCGTTTGCCCGAATGTGACTGACCGGGCCTTAATATTCACTCATAGGGGGCAGTCCCCGCTTCAAGGCGGGGGGTTCGGGGTGTTGCCGTTGATAGCTTGCAAATTGCCGGGCAAGCTCGTCGGTACTCATCGGAGTCAACCCCGGCGGTATCGGGCGATCAAGAACGGGCAGGACACGATCAGTTTCACCCAAGGCAAACCGAATGGACTGCTCGTTGTCGGGGATGGCCAGCGATAAAACCGCCATGCCGTGCGAATGGGCACTGCCCAATGCCCTATATCCCGCAGCTTGATTCTCCAATGAATAATCCACCCCCAAGATACGAACCGCACTGTTCTGGCTGAGCCACTCCACAGAATTGGCTTCGTCGTGTGCCAGCCCGAGACACTCCACAACCCCACGGTCCCGCAGCGCGTACAGCGTCTGCACCATGCCGCCGCTTTTAATCTCAGCCGTGTCATGTAATTTCAACACCAAGGCGTCTATCCGGTCCCTGTTCAGACTGGCCAGCCGGACCATGACGACGCTTTCAAGCTGACGAGCGAACGGGGGCTCCTCGATCACGACAAGCACCGGCAGAGAACCGATATGCGGTTCTGCCTGCTTCAGTGTGGAGGCATCGTCATCGGGCAGAGACACGATCAGCGAGGGGTGGTCTTGAACATAGCTTCGTTCACAGCCGGCCAACATGGCGATTCGCCAGGCACACGGGCCGACAGCGATGCCCGTGTGAGACCAGACCCTCTGTGCCCAGAATTGGTTTATGTTCATCGGGGACGACTCACGTGCGGGTTGTCTTTGAGATAAAAACGCAACGGTCGATCGGCCCACTCCCGGGCGTAATGCACCCCAATGCGTGGACCGGAGATAACCTGACTTTTATTCAAGGGTGTGGTGCGGATCTTTTCAATGAAAAGGGCATCACTGGTCGCCATGTCGCAGCCGTCAAGTTGACGGGTGATCCCCATAGCTTCACACAGCTTGGCCGGTCCGGAACAAAGGCCGGTATCTCGACGGGCTTTTTTACGGTTCCGGTACATCAGGTCGAGGCCTTCGGTGGGTTCCAGTGCCCGGACGAGTACCGCCACCGGGTCACCGGCAACCGATGCGACCACGTTAAAGCAGTGATGCATACCGTAGGTGAAATAGACATATGCCAGCCCACCGTCACCCCACATGGATTCGTTGCGAGCGGTGCGTCGGCCGCCACAGGTATGGGCGGCCTTGTCCTCGACACCCAGATAGGCCTCGACTTCCACGATCTTCCCGGCCAGGCGTTGCGGGCCTTTCTGCGTATCCAGTACACGAACCAGACGCTGGCCAAGCAGATCATGGGCCAGCGAAACCGGGTCCTGCCTGAAGGTTTTTCGGGATAGGCGTCGGGGCATGGAGGGATCGGATCAGATTACTCCGGCTTTGCGATGGCTGTCGTACTCTTCCAACGTGTAACCGGCATCAGCCCGGCAGCCATGATCGCCAATTGACTGGCGACAAACATCAGCATCCAGAACAGGGCGGAGTCCATGAAACCGTAACTGTGCAGGCCCACACCGAGCATGTTCGTTCCGAACCAGCTCCAGGCCGTGATGATATTGCCCAGGACCGCCAGCACCGCCACACCACGCTGACGGATCATACCCGCCCAACGCGCGTGAAGAATCAGGGCGTTCATCAGGACGATCAGAACAGCCCCGTTCTCCTTCGGGTCCCACCCCCAGAAACGCCCCCAGCTCTGGTCGGCCCAGATCCCGCCCAACACCGTCCCCGCGAAGCTGAACAGCAGCGCAAACGCGATCGTGCCATAGATCATTTTGAACAGCGCCTTGGCACGGTCAGGGGTCAGCCACGGGGTATAAACGCCCCCAAGGATGTAAGCGATCCCGAGGAACCCAGCCATGAACGTCGCGGAGTAGCCGATCGTCACCGTGATGACGTGGGTGGATAGCCAGAAATTGGAATCGAGCACCGCCTGCATCATCTGCATCGTGTCGCCGTCCGCCAGGTTGTGGGCGATGATCAGGGTGGCGAAACCGATCAGTGTGGAGGTCAGCGCGCCCAAGCCGTTCTTGAACAGCCATTCCATGAACAGCCCCATCCCCACGCAGAACCAGCCGATGAACACGGCCGAGGAGTACAGGTTCGTCACGGGGGCGTAGCCTTGCATATAAACACGGGCCGCCAATGCGAACGTGTGCAGAACCAGTGTCAGCACCGTCACGATCACGCCTGCCCGGCCCAACGATTGGCTGAGCAAGCCCTCTTTCATGCCGACGGTTAACAGCGAACCGGCCAGCAGTAGAAATGCCAGCACATACAACACCGTGCCGATGTAGAACGGTTG
>CAZJCN010000090.1:6656-9902 GCA_964544195.1 uncultured Phycisphaeraceae bacterium
CGGCCAGCAGTAGAAATGCCAGCACATACAACACCGTGCCGATGTAGAACGGTTGTAGCCGATTGAAAAAGACCTCAAACCGAACTTTACGCATGACCTCCGGGATATGCTGGTTCAGCATTTCAACGTAACGATGCAGTTCATCGTTGAAGCGTATGGGGTCTTGCTTCTGGTAAGCCAAGAGCATGTTCGCCAGGCCGGCCGCGGCCGGGCCGGGTTGCGCGTGAGCCTCGTGGCCTTCATGAGGGGCGTGCAGTTCCTCGACCAGCGGCCGCCAGGTCTCCCCCGGGGTAAGCGGGGGAACCAGGTATGGCTCGTGCCAGTCGCGCACGCTGACATAGAGGTTCAGGTGTTCGAAAAGGTCTGCTAGGTGTTTCTGGAAAGCCGTACGATTCTTGGGCGGAACCTTTTCCACCAGCTCAGCCTGTTGCGACAGCACATCACGGTACTGGTAGATGTGGTTGAAACTAAAATATTTCTTGTCGTCGGGTGGGTTGCCGATCAGGCTCTTGACATCGGGATGGTCAATACGAAACACCTCGTATTCTCCCGCTTCGTTCGGGCGAGCCATCAGGTCGATCATCCACCGGACCGCGCTGACACGCTGTCCGTTCACAAGCGCCGTCTGCCGGTTGCGGAGGATCATCAGGTTGCTGCGGGCTGCGGTGTCAAACGGCTTGGTTCGTCCACCCGCGGTAACGGGGACTTCAGCCAAAGTAGCCAAGTCATAAGCGCCCTGTTCAATCGGACGCAGCAGGGGGGACACCATGATCAGAACCGCGACCACACCGGCCAGAATCGGAATCAATCGGGTGGCAAGGGTCATCGTCTGGCCCTTTCAACAAATCGTATGAGCATCACGCCGAAGTGCACGATCAGCCCCAGCGAAACAAGCGCACAAGCGATATACGGCACCAACCAGCTCGGATTGCGCACGACCTGCAAAACCGTAGTCGTATCGCCGACGTACCCACTTTGATAGAGCGTTTCACCTTCTGCATCCAACGGCCGATGACGCAGAGGATGGTTCATCGAAATGGTGACCGTGCGATCCTCACCAGTGGTGGGGTCGACCAGCCGGACCTCGCTGGCGAAGTTCTTGGGGATATCGGTGCCCACGAACTTGTCATGCGTGAAGTCAATCAGCGTGATGGTGTAGGGTTTGTAATCTCGCACGTATCGTAGTTCGATGAGATAGGTTTTGCCGTTGATCGTCACCGGCTGTCGTGTTTCCGGGCTGACCAGTTCGAGATTCAGGGAGACCAGCCAGGTGCCCAGGTCTGTGCCGTCCGGACCGGTCAGACGAAGATACGCGGAAGGGGCGTCCACCTGTCCGCCTTCGACTCCCGTGACCGGTGGCTGTGGAACCGCCAGCACGATCGTGCCGAAACCTTGTGTTGCCGGGTTGGATTGCCTCAACTGGGGTTCAGCCATCCCTAACCCGGCCAGCCCGGAATTGGGCATCCAACGCAGAACCTGAATGTTGAAAGGCAGCTCGGGGTCCGAGATCGGCCTGCCGTCAGCGTGCGACTCCAGTACGGACTGCGGCACGATGATCGTCAAGTCATGATCTTCAGGCGATGGATCAATGATCGCCAGTTCAACGTGCCGGATGTCGACGGCGTAGTTGACGCTTTGCCCTTCATCAATTCGCATCTGCCATTCCACGGCAAACAGGCCGGTCAGCACTTCGCCAAGGATCAGCAGGATCAGCCCGGCATGGGTCAGGATGATGCCCGACCGTTTCCAGGTCAGCTTGAACCGTACGGCATGAGCCGCGACAAGGTTGACAAGCATGAGGATGCCGATCGTATAGCCGCCCGGGAACGGAATTCGCAAGCCCGCGATACCGATCGGCATCCACAGCCATAACGACCGGAAATAGGTATTCACGACCTCCCAGTTGCCCTGATATTTTTGCGCAACCGTACCGACGAAGATCAGCACCATCGCCAGCACGAATAACGCCACGGTCAGACGAAGCGAAGCCAGCGGCGTCAGAACACGATTGATGGCTTTACTCATCGCCATCCCCCGATTGGCTTGAAGCGGGCGGATTCAGATTCGCAGCATCCTCGGGACCGTCATCCTGGAACCCGAATGACTGCAGAAACGACATGAAATTGTCTCGTTGAGCATCGATACCAGCCTGCTTTCCGGTCATCTTGAAATACCAGGTGCGGTTTTCCGAGGGTCGTGGAAGAAATGCGATCAGCATTCGAGGAATAGATGCCTGAGCGGTAGGATCGTTTGCAGCAAGATCAAGCAGCCCGGCCGGCTGGCCCGCGATGTCGATCGGAGTCATCGGCTGCTGTTGTATTTCCGTGATGGCTGGCAGGCCGACCTGGCCTCTCCAGCGGTTGATATTGGCCAGAATCCCTCCCCCGTCGCCTCCCAATTGTGAAACCGTAATCCGTACCGGGCCCGCATCCGTTTCAGCCGTGAACACCGCTGTCAGAAACCCGGAACGATCTTCAGCCTGAACCCACCCTTCCGGGACAGTCCAGAAAACGGCTGGCTGGGACGTGGTGTTCCCCGTGGTGAGATCAGAAAGCTGTGTGAAGATAGCTGGCTCCTGATAGGGTGGAGATTTGGGAGCCTGATAAGTATAGATCGGGTCTTCACCGCACCCGTACGCCATGGCCAGACTACAACTCAGCAGAACATAACTCATCCACTCCCGGGTCCGGATTCCGGAACGGGGGGATGAATTTCTGGCACTTGAAGCCGGTTGATCGCATGCTCGTTTGTCGTTCGCGTCACTCATTGGGGGGTGATTCTAGCAGTCTTTGTGGGGAAGGGCAGGCGGGCCGGTAATGCGGGAATAGGCAGGCAGGCTTATGCTATATACCTTAGGACGAATCTGACGGATGTGAAGCATGAAAGCGTTCAGCCTGATCTTGTGGGTGGCCTTGGGCGGGGGCATCGGCGCGGTGTGCCGTTATCTGTTGACCGCCGCGGTCAATCTGGTGCCGACCGGTCCGTGGAAGCTGGGCACGCTGGCGGTGAACCTGATCGGCTCATTCCTGTTCGGTGTGATCTGGGCCAAGGCTGACCTGAAGTTGCAGTTGGAAAGCCCCGCGACCATTGCGCTGTTGGGCGGGTTCTGTGGAGCATTCACCACGTTTTCGACCTACGCTTTCCAGACCGTGGCGCTGGCTCGTCAGGGAGACCTGGTCTGGGCAGGGGCCAATCTGCTGGTGCATAATGTTTTAGGGATTCTGATGGTACTCGTGGGCCTGGCGC
>CAZJCN010000091.1:0-5966 GCA_964544195.1 uncultured Phycisphaeraceae bacterium
ACGAGGGGCCGGAGCTGGACCCGGGCGGGCCTTGGGGGTATCGCCATCAGATGAATCTGGCGGACAGCGGCGCCGGGGCGCGTGGGCCGAGGGTTGCTAATGATCGGGCTGGGGAAGTGGGCCGCGAGCTGAGCGTGGAGTACTTCGACCTGGATCGTCTGTTCGGGAATGAAGGCGCGCAGATCGTCCATCTGTCGGGGCTGATCGCGGCGTTGTCCCCCAAGACAAGCCGGTTCTGCCTGGACCTGGCTCGGGCGGCGAAGAAGCACGGCACAAGGATCAGTTTCGACTTGAATCACCGTGCCAGTTTCTGGGCGGGGCGGGAACAGGAACTGCGTGAGGTGTTTACGGAGATCGCGTCGGTTGCGGATGTATTGGTCGGAAACGAAGAGGACTTTCAATTATGCCTGGGCGTCGCCGGCCCGGAGGCCGGCGGGAAGGATATCGACGCCAAGATCGACAGCTTCAAGGAGATGATCGGGCGTGTTCGCCAAAGCTTCCCGCAGGCGAGCGTGTTTGCGACGACGCTTCGGGAAGTGGTCAACGCGAACGTGCACCGCTGGGGTGCGATCCTCTCGGCCGGCGATGAATGGCACATCATGCCGTCGCGTGAGATCGGGATCGTGGACCGGATCGGTGGCGGTGACGGGTTCGTCGGCGGGTTGCTGTACGGCATCCTCAAGGGCTGGGACGCTGAGCGTTGCGGGCAGTTCGCCTGGGCCAGCGGAGCCTTGGCGGTGACGATGATCACGGACTATGCCCAGCCGGCCGACGAGGAACAGGTCTGGAGCATCTGGCAGGGCAACGCCAGGGTCAAGCGTTAACATCACGGCTACGATTCCTCATGAGTCACCACGCCCTGATCGCAAAGGACGGCATCGCGATTTCCGATGGGCAATTGTTTGCCTATCTGGACGGATTGATCGAGCGCCTGATCTCAGCGTATCAACCCAAGCGCATGCTGATCCTCCCGCCGGATATCACCCGATTGAATTCCCGGGCCGGGGAGATCACGGCGTACCTGTGGGACCGTCTTCACGAGTCGATCCACATCGACATCATGCCCGCACTGGGCACCCACTTTCCGATGACGAAGGAACAGGCGCTACGGATGTTCGGACCGACGGTCCCGTATGACCGCCTGTTACCTCACCGATGGCGAACGGACCTGGCAGAACTCGGCGAGATTCCAGCGGAACGGATCGCGGAGCTTTCAGGCGGACGCTTCCGGGAGCCGATGCAGGTGGCGGTGAATCGGCAGTTGTTTGATGGGCACTACGACCTGATCCTGTCGGTCGGGCAGGTTGTGCCGCACGAAGTGATCGGCCTGGCGAATTACACGAAAAACATCCTCGTGGGTGTCGGCGGGAAAGACACGATCAACAAGTCTCACTTCCTGGGGGCGGTGTGCGGGATGGAATCGATCATGGGTCGGGCTGACACGCCGGTCCGCCGGGCGCTGAACGAGGCGTTCGACCGATACCTGCGTGACGTGCTGCCGATTCATTTCGTGCTGACGGTGGTCGGCACATGCCCGGCCTCGGATGACACCGCGCTGCTGGGACTGTTTGACGGCCGAGACAACGAAACATTCGAAACGGCGGCCGAGTTGAGCCGACGGGTGAACTTTGAGGTTCTGGAGGAACCGATCCAGAAATGCGTCGTCTTCCTCGATCCGGAGGAGTTCCACTCGACCTGGTTGGGGAACAAGGCGATCTACCGCACGCGCATGGCGATGGCGGACGACGGCGAGCTGATCGTGCTGGCACCGGGCGTCAGAACATTCGGTGAAGACCCGGACATCGACCGTCTGATCCGACGGCACGGCTACCGGGGCACGCCTCAGACCTTGCAGGCGCTAAAACAGGATTCGGAGCTGGCGTCGAACCTGTCGGCTGCGGCGCACCTGATTCACGGTTCCACCGAAGGCCGGTTCCGCGTGACCTATTGCACGGAGCAAGTATCCAAGGAACAAGTCGAGTCGGTGGGTTACGGCTACCTGCCGTACGAAGAAGCCGTGGCCCGTTACCACCCGAACGAACTGACGGCCGGCTGGAACACGACCCGAGACGGGGAGCGTATCTTTTACATACCCAACCCGGCATTGGGGCTATGGGCAAGCCGAGACCGGCTTGAATCCCATTGAATTGCTTCCAGCAAGCGATGCAGACGAATGATTAAGCCGCCATCCTGTCTGTGAGGATGTTGATCAAGCGATTGACGCTTCCGACCCCTCCCACCACGATCAGTTGATCGTTCGGCTCGACAGTTGTATCGGGATTCGGCCTGAACACCTTGGTTCCGTCTGACTTGATCAGTGCAACCACCAGGGTTTCGTCGTCTATAATCTGGTAAATCTCACACAGCCGACAGGTCTTCAGATTCTTGAATTGGTGCAGGGATATGCGAGACAGTTCCATGTCGGGCCAGTAGCCGTCAAGTTCGATCATGTCATCGACACGTGGGTTGAGCAATTGATTCGATGCCAAAGTCGCGCCGATGACAGATGGGCAGATCACCCGGTCCGCTCCGGCTCGACGCAGCTTGGATTCCGTTTCGGCCTCATCACATCGGGCCATGATCATCATGTCAGGGTTGATACCGCGTGCAGTGAGTGTGATCAGAACATTGTCGGCATCGTTTGACAGGCAGGTCGCCAGACCTTGGGCACACCTGATGCCGGCCTCCTCCAGGATCGCGTCGTGCATGGCGTTGCCCTCGATGCACAGGTAGCCTTTTTCCTCGGCGTCGCGGAGCACATGGGCGTTTTCTTCGATAAGGACGAACGGCTTGCCGCGGTAGGCGAGGGTGGAACACAACGCCTGTCCCATCCGTCCATAGCCGACCACAATGTAATGGTCCTTCAGGCTTTTGATCTGCGATGTCACCTTGTGCCTCCCGATGATCTGTTTGAAATGGCCTTCAACCAGGAACGCCACCATCTGTCCTGTCGCATAGAGGACGGTTCCCACACCTGTCACCATCAGAACGAGCGAAACGATCCGGTCGGCCTCCGTAGCCGGGCCTTCCATCCCCACGGTGGTCAGGATGATGATGGTCAGGTACAGGGCGTGGAAAACGTCCCGATCACCCGTGATCATCAAGGCAATCGTGCCGAGAGCGGTAATCAGTATCAGCAGGAAGATGCTGACCCAGACCTGTCGTAATGATGCGCCGATGACCGAGCCTCCTGTTCGGTGCGGATGTACGATCCCCCCTGCTTAACATCGGTCGTGATGTAGAGATGATTCAGTCGGGTGTAGGGTTATCGGATGACAGGGATCAGAACAGTTGTGGTTGATCATGATCTTTGCCGGGGTCGGGTGTCGGCGGGTCGGGATCTTCAAGCGGCGAGGTGCATCGAGGGCCTTCGTGGCGGGCGTTGTTGACGTAGGTGCTGACCGGGCGGTGCATCATCAGGTCGGCTGGGTACGGGACACACAGCGCACGGAGACGGTCGGCGTCCTGCTCCGGGGTGTTGAGCCAGTCGTCGTAATGATCCGGCTCAAGAATCACGGGCATGCGATCGTGAAGCTCGGCGACAAGCTCGTTGGCTTGCGTGGTCAGGATGGTGCAGGTTTCCAGTTCGTTGCCCATGTCGTCCTGCCAGTGTTCCCATAGTCCGGCCATGGCGAAGGGGGATTCATCGGCCAGGGTGATCAGGTAAGGCTGACGTTTGCGTGAATCGCTGCGTCTGCGCCATTCGTAGAAGCCGTCGGCGGGGATCAGGCAGCGTCGTCGACGAAAGGCGTGGCGGTAGGCCGGCTTTTCGTGGACGGTTTCGGCACGGGCGTTGATCATCCGGCTGCCGACCGAGACATCTTTGGCCCAGGACGGCACGAAACCCCATCGCAGGTAGGCCGGTTCACGCCGTCCCTGTCGGTTTCGGACCGCGACGACGGGTTGCGTAGGCGCGATGTTGTAGCGAGGCACCAGCCTCATGCCGGTGAAGTCGATGCCGAACAGCGTCCTGAGCGGGCCGGGGCCGGTTTCGAGTTTGTATCGCCCGCACATGTGCGTTTCCTCATAAGGAGACTGCCGGTAAGGTATGGTACCGCATCGGGCATTGAAACCGTTTTTTTATACTTTCAAGGATCTGGAAACGGTCGGATGATTCGGATAGTCGAGGTTGATTACGATGACCCGTCACAGTCGACGGACCTGATCGCCATGCTGGACGCGTATGCGCGGGACCCGATGGGAGGCGGTCGGCCGTTGCCGGAGGGGGTGAAACAACGCCTGATCTCAGGCCTGAAAGCCCACCCGGCGGCGTGTTCATTTCTGGCGTACCTGGATGACAAGCCGGTCGGACTGGTGAACTGCTACCTTGGTTTTTCGACTTTTGCGGGCCGACCATTGTTGAACATTCACGACCTGGCGGTGATCCCGGAGGCCAGGCGGATGGGCATCGCGCGCCGTTTGCTGGACGCGGTACGTGACAAGGCCCGGGCCTTGGGTTGCTGCAAGCTGGCGTTGGAGGTGCGCGACGACAACCCGGCCGCGCAACGGCTCTATCATCGCTACGGCTTCCATGACGGCGGGATCCCCCACCGTTACTGGCACCTGAATCTTTAATCAGCCCCTCTGCTCGACCGATTCGGGCACGACCGGGTGGCGGCCAACACTGAAGTAGACGAAGCCCATCTCCTGCATCATTTCCGGGCGGTAGAGGTTTCGGCCGTCGAAGATAACCGGGCTTTTCAGCGTGGCCTTGACCTCATCGAAGTCGGGGAACTTGAACTCGTCCCAGTCGGTGCAGATCACCAAGGCGTCGGCGGCGTTGAGCGCGGCGGTGGAATCTTCAGCGTATTCGATACGGTCACCCAAGACCTGCTTGCAGGTTTCCTCGGCCACGGGGTCGTAGGCACAGACGGTGGCGCCGCGTTCGAGCATCCACTGCATGAGGGTGATGGACGGTGCTTCACGCACGTCGTCCGTGCCGGGCTTGAAAGCGATGCCCCACACAGCGATACGTTTGCCGCTGAGGCCGCCTGACCCTTCGAAATAGCGGTCGATCTTGTCCATGAACGCCTTGCGTTGGCGCTGATTGACCTCGTGGACAGCTTCGAGGAGTTTCGCAGGAGTCGAACTGAGTTCTCCCATGGAGATGCAGGCGAGCACGTCCTTGGGGAAGCAGGACCCGCCGTAGCCGAGGCCGGGGTAGAGGAACTGGTTTCCGATGCGTTTGTCGGAACACATGCCCCGGCGGACCTCGTCGACGTCGGCGCCGTAGGCCTCGCAGAGCTTGGCGATCTCATTGATGAAGGAGATCTTGGTCGCGAGCATGGCATTGGAGGCGTACTTGACCATCTCGGCCGAGGGGATATCCATGATGAAGATCGGGTTTCCCTGACGGACGAACGGTTCGTAGAGGTCGCGCAGCCGGTCGCCGGTGCCCTTGTCGTTGACGCCGATGACGACGCGGTCGGGCTTGTTGAAGTCGTTAATGGCGGCGCCTTCCTTGAGGAACTCGGGGTTGGAGGCCATATGGAAGGGCTTTCGGGTGTGGGCGGCGATCTCAGCCCGAACCTTTTCATTAGTCCCCACCGGGACGGTGGACTTGACGACGATGATCTTGGCCCGGCGTTCGTCGACACTGCCGCCGGTTTCACCCGGAGCGGCTTCGATAGCCTTGCCGATGTCCGCGGCAGCACCGAGGACGTACTTCAGGTCGGCGTGGCCCTGTTCGTCGCTGGGCGTGCCGACGCAGATGAAGATGATCTGTGCCCACTGGTAGGCGTGAGCCTTATCGGTCGTGAAGCTGAGACGGCCGGCCGCCTTGTTCCGGCGGATCATCTCGTCCAGTCCCGGCTCGTAGATTGGGCTGATGCCGCGGTTGAGCTTGTCGATCTTTTCCTGATCGACGTCCAGGCAGATCACGTCGTTACCCGTATTCGCCAGACAGGTGCCCGTGACCAGCCCGACATAGCCCGTTCCCACCATCGTGATACGCATCGATAAACCTC
>CAZJCN010000091.1:6066-9834 GCA_964544195.1 uncultured Phycisphaeraceae bacterium
GTGACCAGCCCGACATAGCCCGTTCCCACCATCGTGATACGCATCGATAAACCTCTGTCAATAACCCGGTTCTGGACCATGGGCGCGTGGGCGCCCGGAACACTGAATATCGGCCGGAAAACCATGGAAGTATAACCCCCTTCGGGGGAGCTGTCCCATTACGGTGCACGACTGGGGCGGGCCTTAGGGCGTGCAGCGGCTAATCCGCCGGTAGAAGTCTATAATTGAACCCTACCCCTGAATAGCACTATAGTGTTCGGCTCGACAGACCATGTCGAGCGATGGCCCCCGGCCTGAGCATTAATGAACTTGTAACCAAACGGGACCACAGATTCCGCTATGAGCACCACTAAACTCAACGCCACTGAGCAACTCAAGAAGGCCAAGGACGGATACGACGTCCTTCAGGACCTGATCCGCTATTCCGAGGCTGGCGATTATTCGGCGATCCCCGAAGACGATGCCGCCCAACGTTTCAAGTGGTATGGGGTGTATCGGCAGAAGCCCAACACCGGCCATTTCATGCTCCGGATCAAGATCCCTGGCGGCCAACTGACCCCGCACCAGCTCAAGACGATCTCCCAGTTGGCAGACCGGTATGCCCGTGGTTTCGGCGACATCACCACCCGCCAGACGATTCAATTGCACTGGATCACGACGGCCGACCTGAAGCCGATCTTTGAGACGCTCTGGGATATCGGGATGACCACCCAGTTCGCCTGCGGGGATGCGCCGCGTAACGTGGTTGGCTGCCCGTTGGCGGGTGTGCTGGAGGACGAGATTATCGACTCCTCGCAGCACGCGCGGGACATCAGCGACTTTTTCATCAAGGCGGGCAAGGAGTTCTCCAACCTGCCTCGTAAGTTCAAGCCGTCGATCGGCGGATGCCGGCTGCACTGCCACCAGCCGCAGATCAATGACTACGGGTTCTACGGCGTGAAGCGGCCGAACGGTGAGGTCGGTTACGGCCTGCTGGTCGGCGGCGGGTTATCCTCGACGCCCCACTTCGCCCAACCGATGCGTGTCTTCGTCAAGCCGGAGCAGGTCGTGGATGTTTCTCGCGCGATCGCTACGGTCTTCCGGGACCACGGCTACCGCGAGAAGCGAACTCGCGCTCGGCTGAAGTTCCTCGTGGCGGACAACGGCTGGGAGTGGATGCGCAACAAGATCGAAGAAGTGCTCGGGTATGAGCTGGAGCATGACGACACTCTGCTTCATCCGCCGGCGATCCATTCCGATCACCTGGGCGTTGGAAAGCAGAAAGACGGGAACTACTACGTCGGCGTGCCGATCGGGCGGGGGCGCTGGACCGCACGCAACATGGCGGATGTCGCCGAGCTTGCCGAGAAGTATGCTACAGGCGAGAAGCGGATCCGCACGACGGGCAAGCAGAACGTGATCCTGCTGGATATTTCCGAGTCGAATCTTGATGCGGTGCAGCGTGAGCTGACGGATCGCGGGCTGCCGCCGGTGGCCCATTCACTGCGAACGAGCCTGATCTCCTGCACGGGTGCGGAGTTCTGCAACCTGGCGGTGGTGGAAACGAAGCACCGGGCCGGGCGGGTGTTGCAATGGCTTGAACAGAACGTCGAAGTGGATTTTCCGCTTTTCATCAGCTTCACCGGCTGCCCGAACGCCTGTGCCCAATATCAGATTGCCGACATCGGGCTGACGGGTATCCCCGTCGTGCTGCGTGACCAGAAGGGCGCGAACGGTAAGCCTTTGAAGGTGGACGGATTTAAGGTATTGCTCGGTGCCGGGCTGGGCGTGGAGCCGAAGTTCAACGAGCTGATCGCCAAGAAGGTGCGAGCGGACCTGATCCATCTTTCGATCAAGAACCTGATTGAGACGTTCAAGGCCGAGCGCGCGGACGAGGAGGATACGTTCCAGAGCTGGGTGATACGGAGCGACCCGGAATACCTGCAGAAACTGATCCTTGAGCCGACAGAAGCCCCGGAAGCGGAGCCCTTGCCGGCCTGACCCCAAACTGTCACTTTTTACAACATGCAACACCGAGGCGGCCTGCCGGGTAGCCTCGGTTTTTTTAGTTAATAGAGGATATTGCAGGCCAAAATATCATGTGATTGACGGTGATTGGGTGGTAAAATGTCATTAATACGATCCTCTTTCAGTGGGGCCTGATTATGGTCACTCGACACGTCCGGCTTGTGTGGTTGGTTGTGGTGATCCCGACGTTGGTGAATGCCCAGTCACCGCCGGATCCGAACTATGTCCGTGGGACGGTTTACCCCAGTTACGCCGACTTCAAGGCGGATTTGAACAGCCTCGTGGCGATGCCGGCAGGCGCGGCACGAGACAGTGCAATCAACAACTTCTTTGCGAACCTCGAAGCGGCCGGGCAGGTTCCCTATGCCCAAGGCAACCAGATGGCGTTTCTCTACCGTAACGCTGCCGCGTCCAGTGTGGCGTTCCCCGGTGACCATAATGGGTGGAGCCCATCCTCCTCATCGGCTTCGGGAACTCGGCTTGGGTCTACGGATATCTGGATCAAGGAATTGACGTTCCCGACAGATGCTCGGCTCGACTACAAGATCGTTGTTAATGGGAACAGTTGGATACTCGATCCGAAAAATCCGCTTCAGATGTGGGGCGGGTTCGGGCCTAACAATGAGCTGCGGATGCCGGATTACGTTTTCCCCCAGGAAACGGTACGTCACCCGGGCGTCCCGATGGGGAACCTGTCGCCGAATATCCGAACGACCAGCACCCATCTCGGGTACGACGTGCAGTACCGGGTCTATACCCCTCACGGTTATGACAACGCCAATCTCAGCAACCTGCCGGTGGTCTATATCACGGACGGCCATGAGTTTGCGGCGGACTATCTCGGATCGGTTGTGGTGACATTGGACAACCTGATCCATTCGCACGAGTTGAATCCGCTGATCGCGGTGTTCATCGATCCTCGCAATCCGGATAATCTACGCAGCAACCGTCGAGCGAGTGAATACACGGGGAACCCCGACTATGCCGGCTTTGTCGCGGACGAACTCGTCCCCGCGATCGACACGGCTTACCGAACCAACGCCTCGGCTGACGCACGTACGATCCTCGGCACATCGTTGGGCGGAGTGAACTCGGCCTACTTCGGGCTGACCCGAGCGGACACGTTCCACAACATCGCCCCCCTTTCGCCGTCCAACTTCACCAGTATTTACAACCAGTTCGCCACGGCTGGGCTGCAGAACGAATTGAACTTTTACCTGACCTACGGCACGATCGGTGACGGGAGCGGCGGACCGAACCTGTACAACATCCTTGTCAGTAACGGTTATCACGTCACACGGAAAACCGTGAACGAAGGCCATTCGTGGGGCAACTGGCGGGCGCAGATCAAGGACATCCTGACGGGACTGATCGGTGCACCGCTGTTCGGTGATCCGACCGGCGACGGGTTTATCGGGATCGAAGACCTGAATCTGGTGCTTAGCCACTGGAATCAGACCGTGACGCCGAATGATTGGACCCAAGGCGAGTTCACGGGCGACGGGTTTGTGGGGCTTGAAGACCTGAACATCGTGTTGGGCAACTGGAACGCGGGCACACCGCCTGACACGGCATCAACCGTGCCGGAGCCGGCCACGATATGTGTCTTTCTTGCCTGTTTACCCCATCTTTGCTTGAGGCACTCAAGATATTCTCGTCCGCTCTAGCACGATAAAATCTGTTTCCCACTCTTTCTAAAGTCATTGTCATAGGAATCCGCCCTGTCATCCTTTAACATGAGTAGATTCTCGTGTTTTACTA
>CAZJCN010000092.1:0-9749 GCA_964544195.1 uncultured Phycisphaeraceae bacterium
CCACTTCAGGGGTCGACAGGACGCGCTCGCCCTGCTGATTGATCTGGATCGTCTCGCCCATCGGGTCCATTGTCAGCTGTTGAGCGAAGTTGATCTTGTCCGGGGGAAGTTGCTGGTTCAGCGTCAACTCCAGCTCGAACTTGCGAATCTCCCGGTCATGGACGGTCGCGTCTTCGCTGTAGAGCAGGTAGATGTTTTCGAACAACGGATGCCTGTTCAGTTGTGCCAAGAACTGAGACACCTCCAGGTCCGTAGGAGCCACGCCGACAAGAGTCAGGCCCAGCTCGGTCGGCTTGACCTCGGGCATCTGTGGCTCTTCCAGTTTCTTCCTGTTTTTCTGGTTCTTCTGCGTTTCCCGCTGGATCGCGGTCTTCGGCCTTGGGGCCGTCTTAAGCACACGGGTTTCCATGTCGAACTCAAGCAGGCTGAGCGTCGAGGGCATCAGGTTGGTCAGCTCGGCAAGGATCACGCTGCGTGGGATCCGCTCGACAAGGACCTCGGCTACCTTCTTCCGCTGCATCATCAGCTTCTTGTCCTTCTGAAGCTGCTCGAGCTGGTCGATCCGCTTGGCCGCTTCACGGTACTGGTCGTCGATCTGAGCCTGGAGCTTGCGCACCTCAGCCCGCTGACGGTCCGTGACGAAAAACGCCCCGACCACCCCCGCCATGACCAGGACGAACAGCGTGATGCAGATCGCGTTGGTACGTACCGCAATCTTTCGCTGCAGGTAGTCCTCCGGGAGGAAGCTTTCGTTGATAGCCATGATGACTTCACCTTGGGGCCGGCACGCCCCACTGCCAGGCGGGTCTGCCCCGCGCTGATGGATTTACAGATTGGCCTCGCTGAAACACAGGCCCAGAGGCACCGCCCAGGCGGGCATCGGTTTGTACAGGTCGATCCCCTCCACTCGGCCGGCCACATCCAACGTGTCCACCCCGGCAAACGGGTCACCCAGCCTGGCGGCAATACGAACCGACCGGGCCACAGCCTGACACAGACGGATGTCCTGTGACTCGCCGCCGAGGAAGACCAGCTGGTCCACCGGCCTGTCCGGGAACGCGGTGTGGTAATACCTCAATGACAACCGGATCTCATCGATCAGCGTGTCAATTGTCTCGTTGTTTTCATCGAAGCCGGTATCGGCGTCCTCAAGAATCGCGACGTCGGTTTCTACACCGTTTTCAACCTGGTTCAAGGCACTGACAGCCGCATGAGCCGGGCCGGTGGACAAGGCAGCAGGCTGAGTCCTCAGTGCCCTGGCCTGGTCGAAGTTAATCCCTTTCTTCTGCGCCAGCTCGCGTGTGAACTGATCGCCCCCGGCATGAATCGTCTTGGCGAATGCCAGATCGGTTCCGTGGGCGATCACCAGTTTGGTCATCGATGCGCCGAGATCGATGTAACAGGTGGCACTGTCCGTCCGATCCTGTCCGACCAGCAGCGGGTGTGCCCGCACAAGCGCCATGGGTTCGCTGTGCATGCCGACGACTTCGAGCTTGCAGCGGTTGGCGACCTCGATGTATTTCATTACCGAGTCACGCCGGGCCGCGATGCACACCACCTGATACCGAGTCTGTCCATCCCGGATCAGCTTTCCGACCCGGTGGCTGCGGATGACCATCCGGCTGGGGTCCACATCGAATCGTTGGATCAGTTTCAAGCCGACCTGCTGATCAAAGTTGTCGTTCTCCGTCTTGGTCAGCTCGATGTGCTGGATCAGGGTCTGGTAGGCGGGGATCGAACAGATCGCACGGCGACCCTTGAACGGCTGGGACTTGAGCAGCTCACGCAGCGTATCGGCAAGGTAAGTCAGCCGACCGATCCCATCGTCCCGGTACAACTCGGGGATGACCCGGCTCGCGGCGGCGATCAGTTGCGGCGTGTCCCCCAATGAAACCTGAAGCAGTTTGAGGGTATCGGCGCCGAAGTCGATGGCGATCGGTGAATGCCGGGGTTTGGTTAAGCCTAAAGCCATACGTCCAGATCGCCTCCTACACCGATCGTGTCGGTGCCGTTCGGCCAAGCCGCCCCAAGGGACAGGGTGAACAACACTTAGGCCCTGTCCGCACACAGCCGGGACAACAACAACTTCTCCCCACTGATCGACCCAAATTCAGCCGTTGTTTAGCCCCTGCCTTGGTTATCCGGTCGCTGAGATCCCCCCAACCGCGCCAGAGTGAATGAGCGTGATAACCTGCACGTAACCGGCAGGAATGGCTAGGATATGCACACCATGAACGCACTCACCCCCAGACAGGTTGTTGAAGCGCTGGATCAGTATGTTATCGGTCAGGACCAGGCCAAGCGGGCGGTAGCGGTAGCCATCCGCAATCGTTGGCGGCGTCAGCAGCTCACGGGTGAGATGGCCCGTGAGGTGTATCCCAAGAACATCATCATGAGCGGGCCGACCGGTGTCGGGAAAACCGAGATCGCCCGCCGATTGGCCCGGCTGGTCGATGCCCCGTTCGTGAAGGTCGAAGCCAGCAAGTTCACCGAGGTCGGGTACCACGGCCGGGATGTCGAATCCATGGTCCGTGACCTGCTCGATCAGGCGATCGCGATGGTCCGGCGAGAACAGGCTGAGCGGGTGGCGGAAAAAGCAAGGGAGGCGGCAACGGATCGGCTGGTTGATCTCCTGCTGCCGGGCGGTTCCACTACGCCGCCCCCGTCCGGCACCGGGACCTACGTCAGTCCGGATGAGGCCAAGGAACGTCGAGCGCAGGTCCGTCAGAAACTTCGTGAACAACTCGAAGCCGGGCAGCTCAACGAGCGCGAGGTCGAGATGGATATCACCGAACGCCCCCAAGCTTCGGTCATGTTCGCGAACATGGGTATCGATCAGATGGACCCGCAGATGTCCGACCTGCTGGAAAAGATGATCCCCGCCCGGACCTCACGTAAACGCATGACGGTGGCCCAAGCCAGGCAGATCCTGATCGAGCAGGAAACCGACAAGCTGCTGGACCAGGAACAGGTCACCACCGAAGCCATCGAACGTACGGAGCAGAACGGCATCATCTTCCTCGACGAGATCGACAAGATCGCCTCGCCCGGCGGGAAGGGCCCCGGATCGGGCGGCGGCTCGCCGGACGTCTCCCGGCAAGGTGTGCAACGCGACCTGCTCCCCATCGTGGAGGGCACGACCGTCACGACACGGTACGGCGTCGTAAAAACGGATCACATCCTGTTCATCGCCGCCGGTGCGTTCCACACCGCCGGAGTCAGCGACCTGATGCCGGAACTGCAGGGCCGATTCCCCATCCGGGTTGAGCTGATGCCGTTGGGTGAGGCGGAGTTCGTCAGGATCCTGACCGAGCCGGGCAATTCACTGACCAAGCAGCAACAGGCATTGTTGGCGGTGGAAGGAATCGAAGTGCATTTTGAAGAGTCGGGTATCCGGGCGATGGCACAACTGGCCGCTCACGCAAACGCCACGCTGGAAAACATCGGCGCCCGTCGGTTGATGACGATCGTCGAAAAGGTGTTTGAACAGGTCAACTTCGACGCCCCGGAGATGGTGGCACGCGGTGAAACCACCCTGACCATTGATGAGAGATATGTCCGCGATCAGGTTCAGTCAATCGCGGAGGATCAGGATCTGAGCCGTTTCGTGCTGTAAAAAAGCGCGTAGCTTTCTCCGAATATGCGAAGGGTTCCACAGGGAAAAGCCCCGATTCAACACCGGGGCTTTTTTGTAAATTCGGCATGACTGACCGTTATTCAATCCCCGGGTCTTCAAACGCAAGGTCAACCACCGGGGTAACTTCATCGAGCAGCGACACCGATTCAGCCGAAACCTGCGCTGCGACGGCGGCTGCAACCTTGGCTTGAGCCTGCTTCGCCTTTTGACGCTGGAGCTTGGCTAATGCGTTCTGCTCAGCGGCAAGTTGCGAGGTTCGCCCGGGCAGTTGCCAGTCCTGGTTCCGCAACGCCTTGATCTGTGGCCGCACGGCCTTGCGCGAGGTGCCGTTCATGGTCCAGACCTGTTGCTTGCCGCTACGGATATTACGGAACAGGATGTCCATCTGGTTATCCACGTCGTAGTCGGCGACGGCGGTGGCGACCCAGTTGGTGTTCTCCAGCGACAACAGCGCGACCGATTGCTTGAGTGTGCCGTCATACGGGTTGAGCAACCAGATCTTGTTCTGGCCGCCGTTGTCGTTCCGCCACATCACGTCCACGGCCCCGTCCCGGTCAAAGTCGCCGATGCCGCCGATGTACCATTCGCTGCCGGGTTGATTAGCCAGTCGCATGGTGCCGTTTTCAGCCGTACCGTTCATCAGCCAGACAACGTTGCGTCCCTTGGCCTGATTCCGCCAAAGGATGTCGAGATGCCCGTCGTTGTTGAAGTCTCCCACACCGCCGACAACGAGGTTCCGGCTGCTGACGGTACGAAGATCGACCGAGCTGACGAATGTGGTTCCGTTCATCAGCCAGATTTTGTTCTGGCCGTCGAAAGCGTTGCGCCAGAGCAGATCATTGCTGCCGTCCTGGTTGAAGTCCCCCACAGCCGCGATGTACCAGGTCTTGTTCCCGGCCCGGTCAAGCGACACGGTCGCATCCATATTGAAGGATCGCATCCTCCATAGCGTGTTTCTGCCGTCCGCAAAATTGCGCCAGATCAGGTCGGCGCTGCGGTCGTTGGTCAGGCTTTCCTTGGCATCGCCGACGTGAACGGTGATGTTGGCTTGTGTGGTGTTGCCGTCGTGATCCGACGCCTCGACGGTTATAGTTACGTTACGGGGCAGGCTGACACCAATGGTGAAGATGGTCAGCATGCCGTTTTCGTCCACGGTTGCGGCAACCCGGGTCGGGTCAGACGAGGAAACGAAGCGGTAACTGAGCTCTTCAACCCGCTGAATGGAGTTGATCACGACCAGGTCATCGTTATTGGGGAAGTGATCGTTGGTAAAGTCGCGCAGGGGCAGTTCGCCGAAGGCGCCGTTGATCGACGAAGCGTCCCAGACCGGCGTCGCTGCGATCTGATCGACCACATCCATCCCGTTGCCGAGCACCTGCCCGAAGACCGTAAACCCGCCGTTCTGATTATCCAGATTGGCGGAGTTGTCGCCCATGTTGAAGAACCATTGGTTGGTGGCACTGTCGGGGTCATTGGCGAGCTTCGCCATGGCGATCGTGCCGCGCGTGTTGGAGATCCCCGGTTCATTCAGGACGTTCGGCCCCTGGAAAATCGGGTCGTAGTTGTTCGGCTCGGTGAACTTGAACCCCCCGCCCTGAACGACGAACGGCGTACCGTCCTGCAACAGTGAATTACGATGAATAAACGTACCGTTGTAATCCTCGCGGTCCACGTATCCGAGAAAGTTCTGAACCGTGGCCGGCGTCTGGTTGTCGAACAGTTGCACGTCGAATTCGCCGTAGACCGTGTCGAACCGCACGACCGTGCCGTCGATATCGGTGTCGTCGAAGTAGTCGGTCAAGTCGACCAACGCGGTTCCGCCGGATGCTGTGACGTATTGGTCCGGGACGGCCTGCGTCAGGACCGCGCTGAGGAGCAGTCGCGGCTCAAGCTCCTGCACCCCCGGCGGGGTGCGTTCTGCTGCGGATGAGCTTTGCATCGAAGGTTGTGGCGTCCTGGCTCCATTGGAACGGAACCGGGACCACCAACACTGATTATGACGTGTACGCATTGGCCAGAACTCCTCCCACGACACCTGTTTCGTGGGCAATAAACCGCTGACGGGTCGGCCCGCCTGAAAATTGATCCCCTCGCTGTCGTCAGCCCTCCGGAACCAAACTAATAGCACGCCGTGACGAGCATGCAAACCGGAAATCCCACCGTATCCCGACGGACCGATAAGAATATCCCATAGCGGCCTAAGGGTCAACCGCAATCATCATAAACCAAGATTTCTTTATGATTTAACACACTTGCTCAGTTTGCGGAACCCTCATAATCCCACCCGATCTAGACGAACTCGCCAACTGTCCGGTGACACTGATTCGGACTGGTTGCCTGTTCGACGCTGCACCACCCCGCTACACTCCGCCTATGCTCGCACAGGTTCACAGCTTCGTATTGTCCGGGATCGATCCGCTTGCCTGTGAAGTCGAGGTCGATGTCGCTGATGAGGGATTACCCAAGACCACCATCGTCGGCCTGCCTGATGCCGCGGTGAAAGAATCCATTGAGCGGGTACGCTCCGCCATCACCAACTCCGGGTATCCGTTTCCCATGGCCAGGCTCCTGGTCAACCTCGCCCCCGCCGACATCCGTAAGGAAGGCCCGATCTTTGATCTGCCGATCGCGATCGGCTTGTTACTCGCCGAGCGTGTGATCCAGACCGAACGACACCGACGCCTGTTGTTTGCCGGGGAACTGGCATTGGATGGGCGCTTACGGCCGATCGGCGGCGTGATCAACCTGGCGATCCTTTGCAAGCAACTGCAACTCGACGGCGTGGTGGTCCCGGTCGAAAACGCTGGAGAAGCCTCGGCCGTAGGCGGGATCGAAGTGTATCCGGTGGACAACCTCGCCAGTGTCGTCGGGTTTCTGAATGGACAGTACGACATCGAACCGATGCCGGAGGTCGATGCCGAGTCGATCCTCGCCAACCATCACAACGGGATGGACTTCGCCGACGTTCGGGGGCAAGAGGCGGTCAAGCGGGCCATGCTTATCGCGGCGGCGGGTGGTCACAACGTGATGATGATCGGCCCGGCGGGAACAGGTAAGACGATGATGGCCAAGGCGCTGCCCGGTATCCTTCCGCCGTTGTCGCGGGAAGAAGCGCTGGAGGTCACCCGAATCTACTCGGCCATCGGTCAGGTCCCCAAGGGAAGCCCATTGATCGCGTCCCGACCGGTCCGGACACCGCACCACACCGCCAGCCCCTCAGCGGTCATCGGCGGAGGAACGATCCCGAGACCCGGTGAAGTCAGCCTCGCTCACCACGGCGTGTTGTTTCTAGATGAGATGCCGGAGTTTCCAAGACCTGTTCTTGAAACCCTAAGGCAACCGCTGGAAGACCAACACGTCACCATCGCCCGGGCTCACAGCTCGATCCGTTTCCCCGCCCGGTTCATGCTGGTGGCCGCGATGAACCCGACCCCCAAGGGGGGTAAACCCACGGATGAGATCAGCCAACGGCAGATGGAGCGTTACCTGTCGCGCATCTCCGGCCCCCTGATTGACCGCATTGACATTCACGTGGAAGTCCCGCCTGTCCCCTACCAGCAACTGACAGGCAAAGCCAACGGCACCAGCAGTGCGGAGCTTCGCGAGAAGGTCGTCAGGTGCCGGCAGCTCCAGTGCGATCGAAACGGTGGACCGCTTCGCCCGAATCGCACCCTGACCGGCCGGGAACTGGATCAGTTCGCACCACTGGATTCAGCCGGGCAACAATTGCTCAAACAGGCGATGTCCGAACTGGGCCTGAGCGCCCGGGCGTATGACAAGGTACGACGTGTCGCCCGAACGATCGCCGACCTGGAAGGTGTAACGGACATCCAGCCACACCACCTTGCCGAGGCGATTCAGTATCGCCTGCTTGATCGAACCCAGTGAACCCGCCGGAACTGCCATGAGCTTTTTATGAATACTCCCGCTTCGACAGATGTGAAAGAATCGGCATCGGCCTTGTCTTGGGCTACCCGGTATCACCGGATCGGGGCGACAGTGGCGATCATCCTGATGACCGGGTTCACGGCAGTCCTATTGCGCGTAATGGGCCGTGTCTGGTGGTGTGAAGGGGGCGAGGCGTTTCTCTGGTCCGGCAATGTCTGGAGCATGCATAACTCTCAGCATCTGGTAGACCCGTACAGCTTCACGCATGTTTCTCACGGCCTGATCTTCGCCCTGCTGTTCCTTGCGATCCCATCTACGCGTCGGCTGCCATTCGGCTGGCGCATGGCACTGGGCCTCAGCATCGAATCGTTGTGGGAGATCATCGAGAACACCCCTTGGATCATCAATCGCTATCGCGAGGCGACAATGGCGCTGGGCTACAACGGCGACAGCGTCGGAAACTCGATCGGCGATATGGGTTGCTTCCTGCTGGGGTTCGCGTTCGCAACCGGGTTGCGTTGGTACTGGTCCGCCCTGCTGTTTCTGGGGACCGAAGCTGTTCTTCTGCTGACCATCCGTGACAATCTTCTGCTGAATGTCCTGATGCTGTTGTATCCCATCGATGCGATCAGACAATGGCAGACGGCGATCGGATAAGTCGGATAAGAAGGTTTGGCCTTTCTGGATACAGGTGGCCGATGAGTAATACCGGATCGACACACATCAGGTCTGGGCCATGAACAACACAACACGGGAATTGATTTTTCGAGAGGGTTGTACGGTTAGCCGTTGGATCGCGGCCGGTTGTCTGCTCCTGGTTGCCGTTCTGTCCGGCTGTCAGGCCAAAGACCCACGAGACCCCAACGATCCGACGCTCCGGGTGATGTCATTCAATCTGCGTGTGTCCAACATCGGAGACAGCCTTCTTGGTCGAAGCTGGAACGGGCGGAAAGGTGACGTCGTCAAGATCATCAAGGCATACGACCCCGACCTGCTCGGGACGCAGGAAGGCAAGAACAGCCAGGTGAAATATCTGAAAAAGAAGTTGAAATGGTACGAGGTACACGGGGCCGGCCGTGACGACGGCCGACGGGGTGGCGAGTTCTGCGCGATCTATTACCGCACGATCCGGTTTACGCCGGAGGATTCCGGGCATATCTGGTTCAACGATTCGGGACGACCCGGCAAACGGACGTGGGGCTCGATCTTCCCGCGCATGGCATCATGGATTCGATTACACGATGAGTTCACCGGGCAGACCGTGCTGGCGGTCAATACACATCTTGACGTGATCTCATCGGAGTCGCGTGTTCGATCCGCCCGGATGCTTCGCCAACTGATTGATCGGCACCCGGACGCCTACGTCATCCTCACGGGTGACTTCAACTGCGACATCGGGTCCGAACCGTTCCGTATCCTGACAGGGAACCGACAGCGTCGGCTGATCGACACCTACACCGCGGCCGGTCATAAGGACGGACGCAAAGACGGCACACGCCACGGATTCCACGGCAGCAAGGGTGGAGACCGAATCGACTGGTTCCTGGTTTCCCCCGCTATCCATGTCAAGGGGGCCGGAATCGTCCGCGACAAGCCATTCTTCGACGGCTATCCCTCCGATCATTTTCCCGTCACGGCGGACCTGATCCTGCCGAAAGCGGAATAACTCTCGACACCCGGTCGAACTTTACAGGTCACCGGTTTTTCTTCGCTGCGGCTTCCAGTTCGAGCACCGCCGGCCGATTGGCGACCTTGTCGATCGGCGACATGCGGTCGAGGATCAGGATGCCATCGAGGTGGTCGTACTCGTGCTGCCAGACACGAGCCGGCAGCTCGTCGCTGGTGAGGGTAAACGCCTGTCCATGCTCGTCCAAAGCCCGGATCGTGATACGGGTCGGGCGGACGATCTCCCCGGTGATGTTGGGCAGGCTCAGGCAGCCCTCCTCGTGGACATGCGTTTCTCGGCTGGGGTCGGACAGCTCGGGATTGATGAAAACACGATCGTCCCCCGGGTCCCCGGTCGGGTTCGCCACGAATAGACGCCAGGGCAGGGCGACCTGCGGGGCAGCCAGCCCCACCCCCTTGGCCCGGTGCATCAGCTCAAGCATTTTAGTGGCCACCCGACGGACGATATCGTTCACTTCCGGGACCGGCTCGGCAACCTGTCGCAGCACCGGATGGGGGTAATGGACGATGCGTAGCTGGTCAATCTGGGGCATTTCGG